>JBJTGN010000208.1:0-6324 GCA_046093905.1 Actinomycetota bacterium | reverse complement strand
GAATAAGAAAGGGCCTGCCTCTGATGTGAGGCCAATATGCTCCTTCTATGGATATGAGCGAGCAGACCTCGGATTCCCTGCTTTCGGCTCTGGACAAGGCCCGCATCACATCGGAGAACCATGCGTTCATCCGCCGGGTGGCCGAGATCGTCGGCATCTCGCGGTTCCAAGCGGTCGTAGGCGCAAAGCCGTACATCATTGCCACCCGCCGGGACGGCCTGCGCGACCTCAACATCTACTGGGGCTACACGACCGGGTTCACCACTGAGGAGGAGGCAACCCGCGTCGGTGGCCCCGGAACCACGATCGGCCCCAGCAGCAATCCGAAGGGGACGTGGTACGTGACCCACCCGGAGAACCGCGTGGGCCCCAGAGAGGGGCGTGCCCGCACGATGCGGAGGGAGGCGGCCTTCTGCGACACATGCGGCGAGCAAACGTCGCTAACCGGGGTGTGCGGTAACTGTGATTAAGGGTGGGAAGAACGCTGACCCGCGGGGAAACGCGCGCAACGCCGAGATGGACGATGACCTTCTGCAGCGAATCCATGCCGCCGTGCAGCCCGGTGACGAGATTTTGACCCTCACCACTAAGCGCCCCAACGTCATTGCGGCGATCGGCCAGGACGGCATCTGGGTCGAAACATTACGCTCAGACCAACGACGATCTGGACCGCAGCTGGTGCCAGCATGGATGATCGCCACTGCGTGGCGGCACCTACAACGGCGCGGCACTTTGACTCACGCAGAGCTGCTCGACGACTTCAATGTCAAGCGTTCCGCTTTCGTCATTGCTCTGTTGGCTCAGTTCACCGACGTCGTCGTGCCTTCTACCCGTCCAATCGTCATCGAACTGATCGCCGGCGCTCAGTCCTGAGCAGCTCGCATCCATTCGGGTGCGAACGCGATGTCGAAGCCCACCGTTCGGTGGTAGCCCGCCCACGTCGCTGTTCCCTCAGGCTGGCCGCGAAAGATTCCACGCGCCGCTGCCAAGACCCGAGCCCGCTGAGTGGGCCATTCGATCTCGCGGGCGATCTCCTCCAGGAACTGCTGATCGCGCTCGAGCACCCGGTCAACGACTTCGATAGCCGGCAGTGCGCCACTCTTGTCGCCGTTGCACCTCGCGCAGGCAAGGACCAGGTTCGCCAGCCCGTCGATCCCCACAAGAGACCACGGAAGAACGTGGTCGACCGGATTGCCGTTCGGTAGGTGTGCTCGACAGTAGAAGCAGTGCGGTCCGAATGTCTCGCGGAATGCGTCACGAACCGGCGTGAGTGGTATGCGTTCGCGGCCGAAGAGGTGGCCTGCCACGTCCGGCACCACGTCGTCGAGGAACTTGTTCATCTGCCGGATGTCGTCGACCCACATGATCTCCAAAGCCGGCTTCAGCAGTCCCGCCAGGCGGGCAAGTGCAAACGCAACCCCGGGCTTGAGCGTTATTGCATTTCCGCAAGCCTCAAGCTGGCCCATCGAGACGTTCTCACCCAAGAAGGAGTCGTCGTACAGAAACGGTTCGCTGACCGGTGAACCCGGCAGCTTCTGCAGTCGCGGCAACGGCTGCTTCGCCAGCGCCAAGTTAATCTTGGCAACGGCGCGACGATAAGCGACCGGCGCTCGCTGCATCGCGACTTCCAGCGATAGACCGCTGCTCCCCGCGCCGGCGGCTTGCCGCAGCGCCCTCGCCGCATCCGGTATGCGCGCGATGGACCCAGTCCGTCGCTGTCGGAGCTCCTGACCGTGAAAGGGACGAACCTGAGGCCAATAGAGGGCGAGGGCTCGGTGGGCCAGTTCCGGAAGAGGAACGCGGAGAGCATCTTCGGGGTGCTCGGGCAGG
This sequence comes from Actinomycetota bacterium, assembly GCA_046093905.1. GTDB lineage: Bacteria > Actinomycetota > Acidimicrobiia > Acidimicrobiales > Ilumatobacteraceae > Casp-actino8. Next base: position 4,494 of record JBJTGN010000208.1, on the reverse strand, counting down.
TTCTCGATGCAGTGGCCGATGAGGGCCATCAGCGTTGCGAGCTTGTATGTGGCATCGCGTTGACCTGTCTCCAGGATCGCAACGATCCGCTGGCCAATCAGCAGCGGATCGACCGACCTAGACACTGCTATCTCCTACCTCCGGCTACCGCGGCGGCGCGGAATCTTCGATCACAGCTAGTCTCATACTGCATCTTCCTTGGCGAAAAACTGCAGCAATTCGGCTAGCGGCAGGACTTTCCAACCTTCCGACTTGAGGTCACGGCGGTCCTCTTCCTCTAGCCCGATATCTAACGCCACGAGACGATCGGGCCAGGCGATCGAAATGGGCGTTCCACCGGCACTCTCGAAACCGAGCTCCGGGCGGGGTGCGTCCCCTTCACCTAGCGCCATCAGTAGCTCGCGTTCGACTCCGAAGGCCCCGCGGTATAGGTCCGCCCAACCCTCCGGCAACCCGTCGGGGAGGTCTAGCTCTTCGGACTTTTGCGCATCCGAATTGCCAGCGAGGTCGTTGTCGATCAATCTGCGTAGCACCTGCTCAGCTGTACCTCGTGACAGATAGTCGTGGTCCCGCTGGTTTTGGTAGCTGCGGAGACACCCGTAGCACGAAGTCTCCGGCCCACATTCGCAGTGGCTTACCCGTCGAAGCGCGGCGCTCAGAACATCACCCAGATTCGCCTCCACCTGAAGAACATGCCCAGCACCACCCGGGACAGCGTCAAAGAGGTTGATCGCCCAGCGGTCCTCCCCTATCGGGCTTAGTGATCCGCCAATATCGTCGCGGGTGATCTCCAGGATTTCCGAAGCTGCCTCGACGATCGCGTACATCACCGACAGCCAGCCGGCATGTGTAACCCGGATTCCGGAGAGATCCGCTTTGAGCGAAAGCAGGTCCGTCTCGTACGCGTGCCCGAGATCGAGCCAGCGTTGGGGGCCGTTGCAGGGCTGATTCTTCAACAGATGATTGTGCTTTGGCCATTTCGTTGGACTCTTGACCCTGGACGAGCCGGTCCCGCACCAGTCACATATCCAGTAGCCCATAGCGCTGGGACCATCTGCAAGGGATACCAGACGACCACGCGGGCCAACGGACACCTCTACTGACCCGCCCTTCATTTGAACGGTGTAGGTGCGCGCCTCAGGGGGCTGGCTTAGAACGTGAACAGCTCCGCCCCAAGAACGGCGTGGTGGTCGCGGGCCGGGACGTTTTGGGTCGGGGGCTGATACGAAACCGAATTCCGGGACGGTGAAGGTCCGCGGCAATGATTGGGAAACTTCACCGCAGTACTGACACTTGTCGTCCACCGACTCGATACCGTGTCGGAATCCGCCGCAACGTCTGCAAACGTGATACTTAAACTCCTGCAGATCTCTTCCAGGCACCCTATAGATGCCTCGGGAAACCCACAGCTGACCTCCGGCAACGATTTCCGCGTCAGGTGCGTATTCGTAGATCGCCTGCGACAGATCCCTACTGAGGTCAAGAAGTCCGCCTTGGGTCTTGCCAAGGCCAAAGTTGGTTCGCAGTTGAACGGAGTCGACGGGAAACCCGTACTTAGGCAATACATTTCTATTCGCGAGGAACCCAAGCAGATCGCGCCGCCGCAGGGTATTTCCCACTTTTTGATAGCGAGATGCCAGGTCGTGCTTGCCGTTTGACGAGGCTGTTTGTTCCAACTCGCTCATAGTGTCAACTTCGTTTCGGAGCTCGTCGCGAACCTTCTCAAGCAGGTCGACGAGAACTTCAGCCCAGTCCCCACCTGCCAAGTCGATTTCCTTAGCGACTTCGGATGGAAGGACTCGCGAGAGGGAGTCGGTGACATCATCGGGTATCGGAGTCAGGAAATTCCTCACCAGATCGACCGAGGGGTCATTGCCGTCCTGATTGAGGAAGAACTCGCCCGCCTTCCGATCAATGCGGCCGGTCATTTCGAAGTGCCAGCGGAAGAACGCGGCAAGCGCCACGGAATGAGCGTGCCTGCGGTCGATTCGCACATTTGTCAACGGCACGTATGGAGCACGCACCTGTCCAGCGATCATGACCTCAGGCTCGTTGAATCGCGTGAGGTCGTGCGAGCGACGCATCGCGTAGGTGACCACGAGCGCAGCGGATCCTGTACGTCGACCAGCACGGCCAGCGCGCTGAAGATAATTGGCTGTGCTGGGCGGCATGTTGCGCAACATCACCGCCTGCAGCTCGCCTACATCGACGCCGAGCTCGAACGTCGTCGAGCAGGACAAGGCGTTGATCTCGCCTCGGACGAACTTGTTTTGGATGGCGGCTGCCTCAGTGTTGACCCACTGGGCCGTATGTTCCTTGGCCATGAGTGGGACCGCGTTCATCGAACGGTAGATCGTTCGGTAGTGATCGCGATCCTCACTGGCCGGCGGCGGAACAAACTGCTCGAGCTCACCGTCGCATCCCATCGCAGGACAGACCGCGCGGATAGAGAAAGGCGCTGTGCGCCTGCAAACCCGGCACTGATAGACAGGAGCGTCTTCATTGACCCAGCGGAGCCGGAGGAACTCGTGATCGACTTGGTATACCCGGCCCAATCCCGTCTCCGAGGATGACCTCAGCCATGCCACCGGTGTCTGAGGGTGTGTAAGGAACTCCCAGATCTTTTTCAAGAACGCTTCGGCATCTAGGTCGCTTCCCAGTGAGGCGAGTACTCGTCGCGTGTAGTCGACGCGACGATTTGTTCCTCTGCCCGGCAGCCAGGATAAGACCTTCCGGATCGCCTCCGGCGCCTCGCCCCGCACACGGATTGGACCGAGACGTGGCGCGAAGATCTCGTCATTGGGCGCAACGTCTTCCGGCATCGTCACCGCCGCCTGCTGGCGCAGCGTACGGACGAGCTCCTCAAGAAATGCCCAAGCCTCATCCTCAGTCAGCCCGAGCTGCAGGAGCGGAGCCGGAGCCCTCCAGGCAGGCTCTCGAAACAGGGTGACGCTGATCAGTCCAAGACCCTCAAGTGACTGACGATCATCGGTAGCCAAAACCTCCGCCATCACCCACGGCGCAACGACCCGGGCCGCCTGCTGTGAGGTCATCCGAGCAGGAAAGTTCTTCACTTTTGCGGCTTGTTTGTTGGTGCGGAAAACCAGATCTTCAATACCAATGGGCTCTTCGTCTGCGTGGGCTGCCAACATTCCCTGGGCGATCAGCCTTCGGCGCTGCAGTCGCGAGTACGAATCCTCAAGATAGGGGGCGAAATACGCTGCTGCTTGGCGACTGTCGCTGAACGCGAGAAGTTTTCGGCCCTCACCGGGAAGAAGTGCCCCGTGAGGGTCATCGGCGGTGGGAAGATTCTGGTAAAGGGCGGTGGTGATGACCGCGCCGCTTGCGTCGGAACCGGTTTCGAAGATACGGACGGTTGCCGCTCCGCGGGCCCCGCACACCAGGCAACCCGCGATTTCCTCTCCTCGCTCCTTGAGCTTCCGTACCAGGCGCAACTCCGAGTTGCCGCATCCGGCGCACTCGCGGGCATCGGACTTCAGTAGCGCCCCACACTGCGTGCAGAGTTTGGCTTGGTCCCCTGCAACGGCGTCCCCTCCGTCCACGGTCGCTGCTTCATCCTCGTCATCCAGGCCACCGTAATCCCCGAGGACAAGCCAATGTCCCTTGCTGGCGGCTTTGCGTGGTCTCAGATATAGGACACCTCCCTCGGGGGTCGGTGTTCCGTACACGTGCACGGCGCCGCATCTCTTGCATGAACCGAGTTCAAACACCGGAGCATCGCAATCAGGACAGATGTTGTGCCGCGCCAAGTTGACATGCGGCCCTCGTCCGGAAAGACACGTGAAGGCTCCCTCGGTCGCCCGGAGGAAGAGGTGATAGCGAGCTGACAAGGGAGTCGTGCCGTCCGGCTCTATCAGCGAGCTCGCTAACTCCACCATGGCAGCCAACCCAGCAGCCCTTGCTGGTGTATCACCGAAGGTCAGCCGCGCTACTTTGTTGAAGGGCTGCGGACCACCGGCGAGCGCCTGACGCATTGCCGCCAATGACTTCTCATGCAACAGCGCATTCGCGGCCGTCACCGCATCGCCGTCGACTCTCGACCAGCCGGCATTACGGGCCGCGTCCAGGACGGCGGTTTCCCGGTCTGGCTCCTGTACAAGTGCTTCGTATTGATCGGCTGATAACGGACCCCAGTACGGACCGGTCGGGGCTTCAACTTTGCGCGCCATGACGACGTCCTGGCGAGACTTGTCGTCGACGTTCCAGTCGAACTTCTGCCCGAAGAGGTTCGCGGCAAAACGGGTCACCGCGCTCGGATCGGTATCTCCGCCGACTGTTGCCGATGTGGCGATGCACTGGATCGCGCGATCCGGCGCGACACGGTCACGTACACGACGCAGCAACATGGCGATCTCAGCGCCCTGACTGCCGTCGTAGACATGCGCCTCGTCGACGACGATGACTCGCCACTTTGAATCGGCACCTGTCGCGAAGAGATCCATGTCTCGTGGGCGTATCAACAAGTATTCAAGC
>JBJTGN010000207.1:0-19476 GCA_046093905.1 Actinomycetota bacterium | reverse complement strand
CGATGCTCTCGGTCGCTCAACAGTCTCAGCATCGCCTTTGCATCATCGACGTCGATCGGCTTGGCAAGAATGTGGCAACGACCCTCGTCGTGGTCGACAGCAACGGTGGTGTCTGCAGCAATCACCACCGTGCCGACTGCTGGTGAGCCGAGATGACGCATCACTGCATCGAGCTTTGCCGATGCCAGACGCCGCACGTAGTCCTCGGGGGTCTCACCATTGTGCAGTGACTCGTCGACATCAGGTGCAACGACCCTCGGTTCGACGCCGATACTGCGCAACAACTCGAGACGTCGAGGAGAACCAGAACCGAGAACGACCGACTGCTTCATCCGCCGGACACCGCCATCACATCGTCGTCATCGGGAATCGTCATGTCGTCGAGATTGTCGCGGTATCCCTCGGGGAGCGCGACTTTGATGGGTCCGCCACCCTTTCCGCGTCGAAGCGCCTCTCCCCCGGTGACAACGTTCAGGTCCGCTCCGTAGCGCTCGATCATGCCGTCGAGGAGAGCATCGATGTCGTCGACGGTGTGCGCCGTAGCCAACTGATGGCGAATCTCTCCCCCAACCGGATAGCCGGTCAGGTACCACGACACATGCTTGCGGAAGTCTCGGACACCTCTCGAGGATTCGCCTTCGTGGCGCTCGCTCGTTCGTGTATCTGGTCCGAAGTGATCGACGAGAGCGCGCACATGTCTCTTCATCACATCGACGACGAAGCCGAGGGTGCGCGGGGCTGTGATCTCCCGACCTTCGAGGGCAGCGACCAGGTCGCCGAACAGCCACGGTCGACCGAGACACCCTCGACCGATGACGACGCCGTCGCAGCCGGTTTGCTCCATCATCGCTACGGCATCGTGCGCGGTCCAGATGTCGCCATTTCCGAGAACGGGAATCGACGTCACAGCACTCTTCAACTCGGCGATCGCCTCCCACCGAGCGTGACCGCTGTAGTGCTGTTCGGCAGTACGTGCGTGAAGTGCGATGGCAGCAATGCCCTCTTCTTCGGCAATTCTTCCAGTCGTCAGATGAGTGATCAGATCGTCGTCGATCCCGATCCGGAATTTCGCCGTCACCGGAATGCCGTATGGTTCGGCAGCACGAACAGCGGCGCGCATGATGGCTCGCAACAGCCGGGGTTTTCCAGGCACCGCTGCGCCGCCACCTTTGCGGGTCACCTTGGCTACCGGGCATCCAAAGTTCATGTCGATGTGGTCGACCGCACCAGCAGATGCAAGGTGTGTCACCGCCCGAGCCAACATCTCGGGATCGCTGCCGTAGAGCTGCAGGCTGCGGGGAGATTCATCGGCGGCGAATTCGACCATCTTGGACGTCTTCGCACTTCCGTGTACGAGCGCCGTCGCCATCACCATTTCGTTGACGTACAACAGGCCGGGCGCGAACTCTCTACAGAGCGACCGAAATGGCGCATTCGTCACTCCGGCCATCGGGGCCAGCACTACCGGTGAGGGAACTTCGATCGGACCGATTCGCAATGGTTGAACTCGCCGAGACATCTGCTGCGACATCAGAACGTCACCACCTCATCAATCGTCCGAAGCCGAAGATTCGGGAAAGCACCTGTGTCGAGGGGTGTCGCTCCATCGGAGCGCAACCGATACCAGGCAGCCGAACCGATCATCGCTGCATTGTCGGTGCACATGGCTCGACTCGGCAGGGAGCACCGAATCCCAAGGTCTTCACATGCCGCTGCGAACTGGGTGCGCAGAAGCGAGTTGGCTGCGACACCTCCCCCAAGTACGAGTCCGCGAGCTTCGACGCTGCGAGCAGCTCGAATGGATTTTGCAACGAGCACATCCACGACAGCTGTCTGAAACGACGCTGCAATGTCAGCTGTCGAGGCTTCCGGGTGCTTGCGCACGTAGTTGATGACCGATGTCTTGAGTCCGCTGAAACTGAAGTCGAGTCCTTCATTGAGCATCGCCCGAGGAAAGTCGATGGCCGAGGGGTCTCCCTCGCCCGCCAGGCGATCGATCGCTGGACCTCCCGGATACCCGAGCCCGAGAAATCGCGCCACTTTGTCGAAGGCTTCGCCGGCAGCATCGTCGATCGTTCGGCCGAGCAGTCGGTAGCGCCCGATGTCGCTCATCTCGATCAAAATGGTGTGGCCGCCGGATACGAGCAGAACCACGAGGGGAAACTCGAGCGACGAATCCTCGAGAAGCCCTGCATAGAGATGGGCCTCGAGATGGTTGACACCGATGTACGGAACGTCCCATGTGAACGCCAATGCCTTGGCGGCGGAAACACCGACGAGCAACGCCCCGATCAGACCGGGTCCATGGGTCGCAGCAACTGCGTCGATACGCGATGCGTCGATACCAGCCTCAGCAATTGCCTGCTCGATCACATTCGGCAGGATTTCCACGTGAGCTCGGCTCGCGATCTCGGGTACGACTCCGCCGAAACGTGCATGGAGGTCGATCTGGGAACTGACGACGCTCGACAACACATCCGTTCCGCCCATGACGACAGCGGCGGCTGTCTCGTCACAACTGGTTTCGATCGCAAGGACCACTGTCGACTCGTCGAAAGTTCTCGTCATGATTGCTCGCCCCTTGCCCGTTGCAGACGTTGCGAGAAGTCGGGTTCTTGAATGTCGTGGGCCCACATCACGAGAGCATCTTCGGAGTTCTCGTAGTAGCGCTGACGAATTCCGGCGGGAGCGAAACCGAAGTCGCGATACAGGCCAAGCGCGGCCTCGTTGCTGACACGCACTTCGAGAGTCAGCGCCTGTGCACCCCGATCGATTGCTGTCTCGGCGAGGTGACCGAGAATCCGTCGAGCGAACCCTTCACGGCGCCTGTTCGGATCGACGGCAATGTTCGTCACATGGGCTTCATCGGCTGCGAACAACAATCCTCCATACCCGACCAGCCGTGTACCGACGACACCGATGACGTAGTAGCGGCTTCCGGAACGAACCTGATCGATCTCACTTGCGAAGACACCTGACGTCCAGGGTTTCGGATAGACCTGCTCTTCGATGTCGAGAATTGCCCGAACATGCCGACGGCGCATCGGCTCGATCGAGAAACTGCTCGGCTGATTCTCCGGCTGAGCGCGTCGACGCCCGACGAGACCCACCGACCCGAGAAGACTGCGATTCATGGCCCAACCACCGCCGGAGGCGAACTGTCTCTCGTCGACCAATTGATTTCAGCATCGGGTGCTCGCAGGTACATCGCTCGAATATCGGTTGGACTCGACCACTGCTCTCGTAACGCACGCCTCATGGCAATGATCGCCAGGTTGTGCACACTCGGAAATGCATGATGGCGATCGGCGATGTCGATCAACGTGTGACCCTCGAGATCTGTGCAATATCGCACGGTTCCATCACCGACGCAGAGAGCGCGCTGACCTCGATCCTCGATCGCAGCAATCAGGTCCGCAACACTTCCCGCTCGCGGTTCACTCGCGGACACGACTCCATCTCCAGTTGCATGGTGAAAGCCGTAGAAGACCTGTCCCTTACGTGCATCGACAACGGATGCAATGACGGTGTCGGTGTGGCGAACCGAGTACGCAAGAGTTTCGAGGCTCGTCACAGCGACCATCGGAACATCGAGTGCTTGAGCCATTGCCTGACCCGTCGCCAATCCGACACGCATTCCTGTGAAGAGTCCAGGACCGATGTCGACCGCGATTGCGGACAGTTCGTACACGGATACACCGCCTTGCCGGCACACGAAGTCGATTGCGGGCATCACGATCTCGGCGTGATGCCGACTACGTGTCGCTTCGAATGCGGAGATCACACCGTCGGAGCCGATCACAGCTACTCCGATCCGCTCAGTGGCGGTCTCGATCCCGAGAATCAACACGACAGCACTGTCACGATCCGGAATTGCACGATTCGGGATTTCACGATTCGGCCGCGCAGATCCACGGCTGAAGTGCTGTTTCCAACATCGGCCAGCGACGGGTCCACGAGTCTCCACGAGCAGTCATGGTGATCGAGCGTTCATCCCCGAAAGATTCGCCGTCTGCTCCGACAATGGGCTCGAGGCGAATATCGAGATGGTCGACAAGAATGTCCGCTGCCGCCTCTCCCCATTCGATCAACAACACACCGTCGCCTTCGACTAGTTCACCAAGTGCGAGATCACTCACCTCGGTCGTTCGATCGAGGCGGTACAGATCGGCATGGTGCAGCACGATGCGCCCGGAGTCGTAGGTGTGCACGAGATTGAACGTGGGACTCGTCACGGGTTCGTCCACACCCAGCGCTTCGCCGAAACCTTGAGCGAAGACGGTTTTCCCCGCTCCCATTTCGCCTTCCAGCAAAATGACGTCATCGATGCGCGACAGTCGTGCGAGTTCGGCAGCGATCGCTTTCGTGTCAACTTTCGAGCGCGACCGCAACTTCAACACACCGTGAGCCTACCGATGCCCGGCTGAGGCACTTTCGCCACTCGGCCCGCAAGAACCGTCAAACCTGAGGAACGCCTTCCCCCAAAACCCGCAAGGGTCGAAGCCGCTTGTGAAGGCGAAACTTCTCGACTGCACACTTCTCGATGTGACCGATCGCTGCTTCGACATCATCGGTCACACACAAGAGTTCGAGGTCTTCGGGGTGGATCATCCGATTGGCCACCATGTGGTCCAGTTGAGTCTGAAGTGGAGACCAGAACGAGCTTCCCATGAGGACGACCGGGAAGTTCGAAATCTTTGCTGTCTGGATGAGCGTGAGGGCTTCGAACAGTTCGTCCACGGTTCCGAATCCACCTGGCATCACAACGAATGCGTACGAATACTTGACCATCATCATCTTGCGGACGAAGAAGTATTGGAAGTCGATGCTGATGTCGAGAAAGTCGTTGGGAAATTGCTCCTCCGGAAGTTGGATGTTGCAGCCAATGCTCTGACCGCCAGCCTCTTTCGCTCCTCGATTCGCGGCCTCCATGATTCCCGGACCACCGCCTGTCATGACGGTCAGTCCCAATCGGCTGATGGCTGCGCCCATCTGACGTGCCAACTCGTACTCGGCGTCACCTTCACCGAGTCGCGCTGATCCGAAGACGGTGACACAAGGACCGGCGAAATGGAGGTTTCGAAAGCCCGACAGCATTTCCCGCGACACACGGAGCAATGTTCGCAATTCCCTGCGCCGCAATCGAGGGCCGCTGAGAAATGTGAGATCGCGGTTCAGTCGTGACACAAGGCGATTATTTCACGATCCCGGTTGTTCGAAACCTCGGCAATTCAAGATCTCAGCTTCGTACACCTGCCGAGCAATGCCCCGACCTCTTGCAGATGACTTCGAGACGATCCCACCGGTGTGGGACGATCATCGAGTGAGTCTCACCATCGCAACGGTCAACGTCAATGGCATCCGAGCTGCCCTGAAGAACGGAATGCAGCAATGGATCGCAGAGCGCAAACCGGATGTGATCACCATGCAGGAAGTCCGAGCGCCTGATGCACTGGTTGGAGATCTGGTGACCGAAGCCTTCGGTGCGGATTGGAATGTCGCCCACGCCGAGAGCGTTCACAAGGGTCGTGCTGGAGTTGCAGTCGTCAGCAAGAAGCCGTTTTCGGATTGGAGGATCGGCGCGAAACATTCGAAGCACGATTTCACGGGTCGCTGGGTTCAAGCTGACATCGCAACGGCCGATCGCAAAGGTCTCACCGTCATCTCGGCGTATGTGCACACCGGAGACGCCGAATCGCCGGAGCGCATGAAGGAGAAGCATGCCTTCTTCAAATCGATGATCGAGCGGATGGAAGAACTTCGTGCAACAGGTCGGCATGTCCTACTCACTGGAGACCTGAACGTCGCCCACCGTGAGGCCGATCTCAAGAACTGGAAGGGCAACTTGAAGAGTGCCGGTTTCCTACCCGAAGAACGAGCCTGGTTCGACCAAATGTTCGACGAGCTCGGCTGGGTGGATGTTGGACGACATCTGAGTGGTGATGGTCCCGGTCCGTATTCGTGGTGGTCCTGGCGCGGGAAGGCGTTCGACAACGATGCCGGTTGGCGCATCGACTACCAGATCGCAACCCCTCAACTTGCCAATAAGGCAGTGGAGACAGCAATCGATCGAGCGCCTTCATATGCCGAACGCTGGTCCGATCACGCACCGGTCGTGGTCGTCTACGACGTGTGATCCGAATCGCTCGAAAGAGACTTCACATGCCAGGCCCACGCAGAGGCAATCACCTCACGCATCGAGCGTGACGCCCTCCAACCGAGCATCGATGACGCCGTCGATACGTCGGCGTACGTTTCAACCGGGTCACCTTGTCTGCGACCCACCACTCGATAGGGAACGGTACGTCCTGAACACTCCTGTGTGAGTCGAATCACCTCGAGCACGCTCGTTCCCTCTCCGGTTCCAGCATTGACAGCAACGCTGGCCGGGCCTTCTGTATGGCCCGTGAACTCGAGGGCCCGAACGTGGGCATCGGCCAAGTCTTCGACATGGATGTAATCGCGAATGCAGGTTCCATCAGCTGTTGGGTAATCGTCGCCGTACACCTCGAGCGGGCCTGAGACACCAAGAGCTGCTTTCATCACGACCGGAATGAGGTTCTGCGAATACGTCCAATCTTCGCCAATGACGCCATCGCTACTTGCTCCCGCTGCATTGAAGTAGCGCAACGAAACCGAATGCAGTTGATGCGTTGCGCCGTACCAGCGCAATAAGTCTTCAACGATTGCCTTGGTCTGTGCGTACACGCTCTCCGGACGGATGGGCGAATCTTCCGAGACGGGAACGCGTGGAGGGTTTCCGTAGACCGAACAACTCGAGGAGAACACGAATCGACGCACACCGGCTTCAACGACTGCCTGGACGAGTTCGACTGCACTCGACACGTTGTTGCGCCAGTACTTCGCCGGATCACGCATCGATTCGCCGACGTTCTTGTAAGCCGCGAAATGCACGACCTGGTCGACTTCATGATCGCGGCAGATCTTCCGAACGAGCTCCGCATCGGCAATGTCGCCAACCACCAATTGGGTATCGAACAGCGAGTCGGCACGACCGAGTTCGAGAGAGTCCAGAACGACGACGTCTCGCCCGATTGCCCGCAGTTGTCGAACCGTGTGCGACCCGATGTAGCCAGCACCTCCGGTGACGAGAACGGTCATGGCTGCGGTCGACCCTCATCGCGCGCCAGTTCATCCACCGCGTCCACGGTTCCCTCGACCTTGCGGTAGATCGCACGCCCGAGAAGATGTGTTCCCACAGGCGCCGTCACCAATTGCAACATGACGACGAGGAGAAGCGTGAATACTGCAGCTGCTGTTCGAAGACTCAACGCAACTCCGAGGGCGATCGAAAGAATGCCGAGAGTCGGCGCTTTGGCAGCGGCGTGCATTCGTGCAAGAACATGGCGAAAACGCATGATACCGACACCAGCGAGGAGAATCAGAAAGCAGCCGAACACCAAGAGGACACGGGCTACCACATCGATGATGTCCATCAGCCACCCTGCCTTTCCACGAGTCGAGCCAGTACTCCCGTCCCGATGAATGCCACCACGGCTACCACGAGCACCGTATCGATACTGACGACACTGGTGCCGTCGGCAACATCGACGAGGATGCCGCACATCACCACCATCAGCAGTCCATCGAGAGCCACCACTCGATCGGCAACAGATGGTCCGATGAGAAGCCGATACAGAAAGGCGAATCCGGCAAGAGTCAAGAGGACGAATGCAACAGTGATCATCTCTGCTCCTTGGTCCACGACAGCAGCTGTCGGCGGGACTTTCGCGAGCCGAATGCCTTGACGGCACGCAGTTCGATGTCTTCCACATCTCGACGAACAGCCTCGACATCGTGAAGCTGGAGAACATTGATGTATAAAGTTGCCGGCGAACCTTTGGATTCGAGTGTCATCGTTCCCGGCGTCAAGGTGATCACATTGGCAACTGTGATCATGACAAGCGGTTGATCGGTGTGCAGTTCGATGGCGAGTACGCCAGATCTGATCCGATTTCCGGGAGTCATGACCACTCGAGCGAGAGCAAGGTTCGATTGAATCAATTTGACGAGCACGAAGAACGCGAACAGAACCAGGTGGATCGGTGAAACTCGCGCACGCTCGTCGGGCTCGGTTTTCGACGGGGAGCCGATTCCCGATCCAATGACGATCAGGATCGATACGACGAGACCGCTCAGCACGTTGGCGATGCTGAACTCACCCCACAACAGAATCCAGACGATGACGAGCCAGATCAGGAGCCCTGGAAGTCGAAGCCGCACGGTTCACCCTCCTCCAGCGATGATCGATCGGTACATCGATGGATCGATGAGATCTTCGGCCGCGCGCACCATGAACTCGTACACAGGTCCACCCCACACCGCAACTGAAATCGAGCATGCAACAATCGCCACAGTGGGAACGATCATCCACAACGGCCCACCCAGGCGCTCTCCTGGTTCTGGTTCTCGAGCCGGACGCTCTTCTGCTTCACCCCAGAAGACTCCGGACCAGATCTTTGCCATGGAGTACATGGAGAGCAGACCAACAGCCAAACTGATGGCAACGATCCACGCCACATCGCTCGTGAGACCAGCGTCGACCAGTGAGAACTTCCCGATGAATCCGGAGAACGGCGGCAATCCCGCAAGACTGAGCGCAGGTACTGCGAAGAGAAGTGACACAACTGGTGCAGAACGGACAAGACCGCCGACTTCCGACAGCCGGCTCGATCCCGCTCGTCGATCGACGAGTGATGCGACGAGAAACAAAGCGGTCTTGGCAAAGATGTTGTGGACGATGTAGTAGATCGCTCCGGCAATTCCTGCAACCGTGAACAGAGCGAGACCGAAGATCATGTAGCCGATCTGGCTGATGATGTGGAACGCGAGAATGCGCTTCATGTCGTCCTGGGCAATCGCCCCGAGCACTCCGAAGACCATCGTTGTGGCCGCAACCACGAGGAGAACGGTCCCCATCCATTCGGGCATGTCGAAGAGCAGAGTCTGTGTGCGAATGATCGCGTAGACACCCACTTTGGTCAGAAGGCCAGAGAACACAGCGGTGACTGGGCCAGGTGCAGTGGGGTAACTGTCCGGGAGCCAGAAGTACAACGGGAAGAGTCCTGCTTTGATGCCGAAGACGGCGAGGAGCGCAATGGAAAAAGCCGCTTTCACTCCGGGATCGATGCTCGCGAAACGGGTTGCGAGATCGGCCATGTTGACCGTCCCAGTCGCCATGTAGACGAGTGCCAACACCGTGATGAAGAGCGTCGATGCGATGAGACTGATGACGACATAGCTCATCCCGGAGCGAATTTGCTCTGCTCGACCTCCAAGTGTGATCAGGACATAGCTTGCGGCCAACATCATCTCGAATGCGACGAAGAGATTGAAGAGATCGGCTGTCAGAAAGCTGGCAGAGACTCCGGCTGCAAGGACGAGATACAGCGGGTGGAACGACAACTGCTTTCGTTCCTCATCGGCCTGACCGATGGCGAAGATCATGACGACGAGGAGAACAATGCTCGATACGACCAGCATGACTGCCGACAATCTGTCGATCACGAATGCAATGCCGAGGGGAGCTGTCCAGCCACCCGCTACTTGAGCAACGAGTCCTTTGTCATCGACTTCGATGAACAGCACGATGCTGACGGCAAGCCCGAGAACGAGCGTGACCAGACTGATGACTCGCTGGAAAGGGCGCCATTTCGAGCCCAGAATCCCGGACGCAGCCCCCGCCAGTGGAAGAACGACAGGAAGGGGCACCAAGAAGTTCATGAAGTCAGAGGTGTCAGGAGCCACCGGATCCACCTCGTTCCTCACTCGAGCGATCGATGCCATCCTCATCCGGTCCGACTGGTACCGCATCTTCCAGATCGGCATCGGACTCGGGTCCATCCTGATTCGATCGACGCAGGACTCGCCTGTCCTCGACGTCGTCTTCGACTTCATCATCCTTGGTGATCTGCCAACTGCGGTAGCCGAGCGCGAGCAGTAGCGCCGTGACTCCGAATGTGATGACGATCGCGGTCAACGCCAGAGCCTGTGGCAGTGGATCGGAATACCTTCCTGCGGCCTCACCGGAGATGATGGGGGCGTCACCACTCGGCCCACCGGACGAAACGAGCAGCAGATTCGCTCCGTGGCCGAGTAGTCCGATCCCGATGATGATGCGCGTCAAACGGCGCTGCATCATCAACCACGATCCGGTTCCGAAGAGGACCGCCGTCACGAGAGCAACTGCAATGCTCATGCCGTCTCCTCGAGAGGTGACTGCGAATCGGATTTGTTCTCATCGGATTCGGGTTCTTCTCCGAAGGCTTCGATTGCCATCAGAACGAGTCCGATGACGACCAGGAACACGCCGGTGTCGAAGAACAACGCCGACGTCGTCTTGATCGTTCCGAGAATCGGTGCATCCCACGTGAAGACCGCATGCTCGAGAACCGAACCGCCAAGTACGAGCGGTATGAAGGCTGTCGCAATCGAGATGCTCAATCCACCACCGAGCACCACATTGGCAGGAACGCGCACCGAACGACGGACCGCTTCGGCACCGCCCGCGACATAGCGCAGACTGATTGCGGCAGCGACCATGAGTCCACCGACGAATCCTCCGCCTGGTTGGTTGTGGCCCGCGAACAAAAAGTACGTCGCGAGAATCGCAATGCTCGCAAAGAGCAGTCGCGTAATCGTGTCGACCACCTGAGATCGAAGCACCGTATCGAGATGAGAGTTCTCGGGAGCACGTCGCCGACCGGCCGAGCGTGCCAATGCCACTACGCCGAGAGCTGCGACGGCGAGGACGGTGATCTCACCCAGAGTGTCCATTCCTCGAAAGTCGACGAGAATCACGTTGACCACGTTCGAGCCGTACGCATCCGGGACCGAACGCTCGAGCATCTCCTCTGACACAGAAACCGCAGGCACTGACTCGCGGGCTTCTGCCGCAACAAGAGCGAAAACGAAGATTCCAACTCCGACTGCCGCCGATGTCAGTAATCGAAACCACGAGGTCAGCGATCGCTGTGTGGCAGATCTTCGGTCGGATTCGAAATCCCGAGGAAGCACACGAAGTACGAGAACGAAAAGAACTGTCGCCAGCGTTTCGATGGCGAACTGAGTGAGCGCGAGATCAGGAGCCCCAGTGAGGACATACAGCCCCGCCATGCCGTATCCGACTGCACCGAGCAGTAGCGCTGCAGCAATTCGCCGTTTCACCCGCGTCGCACCGATTGCGGCAATGACGATGAACGACAACGGTGCCACTTGAGTCGATGAGTCGATCCAATCGGGAAAGCTGTCGAAAGAACCCACAGCAGGAAGAGCAATACCCACAATGCTGACGCCCAGGATGACCATGACGTAGACAGGAAGTGACCCGCTCTGGATGATGCGTGTAGTTCGCTTCGCCATGCGCAGCACACCGGCAACGATCCACCAGAAGACGGAATCTCCCGACGGCAATGGTTCGATGACGCGGTGAACGCGTTGTTGCAGACGTGCCACTGAATGACGACCGGCGACAAGCAGACTGCCGACTGCAATCACACCTACTGAGACGTAGAGAGCCGTGTTGAATCCAGCCCACAACTCGACCTCTTTCGGCAAGGACGTTGGGTGGAGTGCCCGTGTCGCTGCTCTCACCAATGAATCGATCACCTGTGGCACGACACCAGTGACGAGAGCGAGGATGCCGAGAAGGATCGCTGGCGCCGACAGTGCCATGAGTGGAGGTCGCGAGGGCGGAACAGATTCGCCTGCCTCATCGGATGCCAAACGACCGAACACACCGAGAACGAAACGTCCCGAGTATGCGAACGTCAGGATCGAGCCGAGAACGATGACGATGGTCAGCGTCTGCGCTCCTGCAAAGGAGCCATCGATCGTCCCGGCCAGGATCTTCTCCTTGGCGATGAAACCGAGAAGTGGGGGTACTCCTGCCATCGATGCAGCAGCCAGGACAGTCGTGACTTCGATAGGTCGCCAACCCGGGCCGAGTCTTGTGAGTCGCCGCACGTCACGAGTACCCGTTTGATGATCGACAATCCCGACAACCATGAACAGGGCAGCTTTGAAGACTCCATGTGCAAGGAGCAGGACGATCCCTGCTTGAGCCATCGAATAGTGACCTGTCCCGACGACGATCATCATCGAGCCCAATTGGCTCACCGTTCCGTGCGCCAACAAGAGCTTGAGATCGACTTGGCGCAGAGCTCGCCAGCCCCCGAAGACCATTGTGATCGAACCAACGATGAACACGATGGGTCTCCACACCGATACATCTCCGAGAGCAGGTGAGAGCCGAGCCACGAGATAGACGCCTGCTTTGACCATCGTCGCTGCATGGAGATACGTACTGATCGGTGTCGGTGCAACCATTGCGCCGGGAAGCCACCCTGAGAAGGGAAATTGCGCAGATTTCGTGAACGCTCCAATGAGGACCAGCACGACAGCCACCCAACTCACCGACCCCACTGGAGCACTGGTCACGATCTCACTGATTCGATACGTACCGAGTTGTTGTCCAAGGAGTGCAAAGCCGGCGAGAAGAACGAGACCTCCAGACCCCGTGATCAGGATCGCCGACGTAGCTGCATCTCGTGCTCGCGGATTGCGATCGTCGTTGCCGATGAGCAGGTACGACGTCACCGACGTCAGTTCCCAGAACACGAATAACGAGAGAAGGTGGTCCGAGATCACCAAACCCGTCATCGATCCCGCGAAGAGCGTGAGCAGTCCGGACAACCGGCCAAGCGCCGGTTTCGAGGCCGAAAAGTATCGATAGGAGTAGCTGCACACGAGAAGACCGATTCCAGCGATGAGCAGGAGCATCACGAGACTCAATGCATCGACCCGGAGGTCGACCGTCAGGCCGAGTTGGGGAATCCAGTCATAGGACCATGAAGCAACATCTCCATCGATGATCGACGAAGCATTCGCTCCGATCCAGATGAGAGTGACGAGCGGAGCGAGAGCAGCAACCAGGAATCCCCGACGACCCACGCGATCTCCGAGGAGAACGAGAAACGCACCAATGAGAGTGTGTGTGATCAGGGTCGCGGTCATGTGAAGGTTCCATTGCCGACCAGACTTCCCGGCACACCTCGATTGGTCAGAAGACTACTTCTATGGGGATTGCTGGGACACGCCCGGATCGAGATGCCGCACACCTCACGCGGTTTCGACTGCGTCACGATGTCGCGCTGAGCGCGCCACCCAGAGTTCGATTCCGATGACGAGAACGAAGCCGCCAAGCCCGAGAAGGACAGGAATCAGCACATCTCCACGAGGAAGGCTCATGGTGGTCGTTGCCGTTCCTCCCGGCCACGGCCACAGCACACGCAGTGAGCCGAGCATCAAGCCGATCATCGATGCCATGACCCGATCGTGATGATGCTCGAGCATCCATTCGAGGAACGTGGAGAAGATCGCAAGACCGATGCCACAGCCCGACACGAAAACGAGCAGAACGAGAATGTCCCGGTCGTTGACGGCTCCCAACACTTCGCTGTACATCCCCATCATCACGAGCAAGAAGGATCCGGAAATTCCCGGAAGGATCATGGCGCAGATCGCAATCATTCCGACTACGAAGAACTGCCACAGTGGTTTCGTGACGATCTCTGCGGCATCCGATGATGTGTCCGTTCGCAGTCCGAGAAAGAGGAAGAACACGATCGCGGTCACGAGTCCGATTGCAACGACTTCGATCGACGTCCTTTTGACGAGCCGCCACGCAACGATGACCGAACCGAGAATCAATCCGAAGAACAACCCAGCCATGCGAACAGGTTGTTCATCGAGGAGAGTTTCGAGCACCGCCGACAACGATGCCACCGCTGCAAGAATTCCCAACAACAAGGTGACGAGCCATATCCACTCCACCGATCGCACCCGATCGCGTGCGCCCGCAAAATCGAGTTTCACGACATGTCCGAGACCGGCTGCCACGTTGCGAATGTTGAGGATCAGCCGCTCATAGATGCCGAGCAGAAGAGCGACGGTGCCACCCGATACCCCAGGAATGATGTCGGCGGTTCCCATCAGAAAGCCGCGCACGAGTTGCAATGGAGCAAAGGATTTCACGCCGTGATGTTAATCCGCGTCGAGAATATGGGTTACGCAGGTCAGCCAGCGCAACTGGTGCAGATCACGTCCTGTGGAGATTCACCAGTGAGAAACGCTCTCAGCCAGTCGATGAACCGTGTTTCGTCGAGAGTTTGGGTGTACAGATTCGGTTTCTGCAGGATGGTGTGATCCGAACCCGGGGCGATCCATGTCGCCACAGTTGCACCGGTTGCCTCGACTCGTTGCTCGTTCGTTCTCATGACTGTGACCAGGTCATCTGCTGCCACTCCAGCCAACGCTGCGTACCCAGCGAGCACGCTGTCGAACGCGTAGTCGTGTCGAGCAAAGGCAATCGAGGGATTGCGTGAAGCTGCGATCTCGAACGTCCACGACGGAGTCACCATGTCGTACGTTGCTCCTTCGAATTCCGGCCAGTCCGGCACCGCACCGAGGACGTCCCAGTTCGACGACACGAGACCCATGGCATCGGGAATTGCACCCGATCCATCCGCAATCACCTTGATACCGGCGTCCGGCAGAAGTTCTGCTGCGAGACCCGCATAGATCGCGGAAGGGAACGATCCCGCACTCACGCCCGCAACAACCAGATCTTCGACATCAGGAAACATCTCAGCAAGTGCATTCAGAGCAGTGGAGCCGTTGACGAACCCCTTGTGTGCGACGACGATGCCATTTCCGTAGTCCTTGGTGGTGTTTCCTGCGTGCACATCTCCCGTGCAATAGGGCACGAAGACCATCGAGTAATCGGCAAGTGGATTCTCGGGATTGTCGAGATCGAAAACACCATTGGCTTCGCTGAATCCGTTGTCGTAGCCAATCGCCTCTTTGAATTGTCCTGCACCAGGTGCACAGGTTTCAGCGCTGAAACATGCGCCCCCGCCGTCGAGAAAGAACACGACCTTGGTGGGGTTCGCTTCGCGCACGAAGTACGCCCAAGGTGCGCCATTGGCACACATGCAATCAGCGGGAGCTTCGATGCGCTTCCACTGATCGGCAAAGGTCATCGTCTCCGACTGCGTACCCGAATCGGGATTCTCCGTCGATGAACTCTCCATCGATGAGGTTGTCGTTTCCACGACCGAGTCGCTCTCCGTCGAAGATCCACCGCCACATGCAACCAACATCACTGCGGCCGCGATGATCGGGGACAATCGCCATGTGCGCTTTCGGGTCTGGTTCAAGTTCGACACGTCGATATCCGTCCATCTCAGTTGTTCGTTTCGGCAACCGCCCAAGTGCGGCACAGTTCTACGACTGTAGGCAATCCGAATCGGTGCTTCGACGATTCCCCTTCACGTTTCTCCCCGGCAGACTTGAGACATGACGGATCTGATGTATCTGCGGGATGCCCACCAAAGGACGTTCTCTGCCCGAGTCATCGCAGTGGAGGAATCGGCGGTCGTCCTCGATGGCACCCACTTCTACCCGACTGGTGGCGGTCAGCCCCACGACACGGGAACGATCACATGGCCTGGTGGCTCAGCACTTGTGATCGACGTTCGAAAGACAGGTGACGATGTTGTCCATGTTCTGGACGGCGATGTTCCAACCGTGGGAACGGAAGTGTCGGGAGAGATCGACTGGGATCGACGACACGCTCTGATGCGAACTCACACAGCACTCCATGTTCTGTGCGGTGTGATCTGGAACGAATGGCGAGTGCCAGTCACCGGCGGGAACATGGAGCCCTTGTCGGCGCGCATGGATTTCGAGTTCGATCCCCTTCCGGATGGCTTCGCCGAGCGTATCGAGGAACTCGTGAACGCCGAACTCGCAGCCGATCGTCCGATCGAAGTCACATTTCTGCCGCGCTCGACTGCAGTCATGGATGAAGATCTCATTCGCACCAAGGTGTCGTTGATTCCAGAATCTGTCAGCGAGATCCGAGTCGTCGACATCGTCGGACTGGACAAGCAGGCAGACGGTGGAACTCATGTGATGTCGACGGCTGAGGTCGGTCGAATTCGCGTTCTCAAGGTCGAGAACAAGGGCAAGGGGAACAAGCGCGTCCGACTCGAGATCACTGACTGATCATCACCAACGGGCACGACACTCTTCAGCAAATCCCTGAATACCGTCCACGTCGTGCCGCCGCCCAGCGTCGTCCACGACGAATCCCGTCCATGTGCCGAAGACCTGATGTGTCTCTCGCATGAGGACTTTCAGATCGAGTTTTGTGTGCTTGTCGTAGCGAGGTGTCATCACGATGTCGATCTGCCCATCAGTGTCGACGACTCGCCACGGCTTCATGGTGTCATCCCAGTCGTAGGTCCAATTCAGTTCACGCCCGATCTTCGAAAGTTTGCCGTCGACGAACACCCCGTTCTCAGTGAATCCAGTTCCATCGGTCCATTTCCCCCCGATTTGGATACCGATGCGTGCACCGTCGCGTGAGAACCCAGAACCTCCACCCCAGTTCCAACGAGTACTGAACGGCCACCGGCCGCGACCGATGTCGAGAATGCCCCACGCCTCTCGATCGAACGTCCACGTTCGATCGCCAATACGCATCGAGCCTGTCACCGGCCGGGCCTGGTGTTTCGACGTGTACTGGAAGACTCGATCGCTCCACGGGATAACGACGTTCAACGACTCGTCACCGGCGGGCATCGTGATGACCGCATGCAGTTCGCCAACTTCGCCCGACTTCTCGGTCCACTCGACGTGAATGTGCATATTGCGCGCGTCATCGTCAGCAAGTTCGCAGGAATAGTTCTTCGCCTCGACACGCACGGGGCGAGACCCGAACCGTGAGGGTAGATCGAATCCCTTGCCGAGGAATTTGGTGACTTCACGTCCGCCCTCTCGGCCAGACGACAAGTCACGCCACCAGATGTCCGACGTGCTGAGGTAGTCGATGTTCGCAACGACCCCACTCACGATGAGATCACCAGCTTGGATCGACCAGTAGTCCCAGCGCTTACGGCGACCCCACGGGCCCCGCATATAGGTGTCATGGTGGGGCTGGCGCGACCAGCCGCGTGCGTCCGGATTCAAAGTGCGCTGATTCGCCGCCGTCAGCGCGACATTCGACGTGATCTCGTGTTCAAGTGTGGTCACAGGTGGACCCTATGCCAGATCCCGATTCCGGTCTTCGATGAACGGTCTCGAGAACTCGAGCAAAGGGATCGAACCCATCCGAGTCGCCATCGCCAACGTGTGATCGCCATCCGGGCGATGGTGGCTCCGGGTCGAATCCGGGTAAGAATGTCCCCTTGTGAGGCGCTCATTCCCATATTCGATCACTGCGCTCGCAGTAGCTGCCGCCTCACTTTCGACGATCGCTCCCGTCGACGCCATCGGTGAAGCCGTTCCAACGACCACGCTGGACTCGACGGCCACGGCGACGGATGTCTCCACCACCACCGAAGTCGCCTCGACCACGTCGTCATCTGTGCCCCCGACCCCATCGACCGAATCGTCCACGAGCACGTCGTCATCGACGAGCACCTCCACAAGCACATCGACGAGTACGACTACGACGACTCCTGCGTCGGTGCTGATCGAGGAGCGATACGTGGATCGCGAGATCCTCGTCAAGTTCGCCGAGGGAACGGACGCTGCCTCGCGCACGCGCATCCTGTCATCCGTGGGAGCCACGATGTCCACGCCGTTGTCGGAATTGGCATCGGACACGGTGCTTGTCCGACTCAGCGGCTCCAAGACCGTCCCCCAATCCATCGCCGCACTACAGACCACACCGGGCGTCCTCGTCGCGGAACCGAACTACGTCGTCGAGTCCGCTGCCACGTCGAATGACCCATATGTCACCAATGGATCCCTCTGGGGCATGTACGGAGATGCATCGACACCATCCAACGCCTTCGGAAGCCAAGCCTCTGAAGCTTGGAGTGCTGGATACACCGGATCCAAGGATGTCTACGTGGCTGTCATCGATGGCGGTGTCGACTTTTCACATGCAGACTTGGCTCCGAACGCGTGGGTCAACCCGTTCGATCCGGTCGACGGCATCGACAACGATGGCAACGGCTACGTCGACGACACCAATGGTTGGGATTTCGCCCACAACGATCGAACCGTCTACGACGGAGATAGCGATGACAGCCACGGAACCCATGTGGCTGGCACGATCGGGGCTGTCGGTGGAAACTCGATCGGCGTCGCAGGGGTCAATTGGAACGTGACGCTGATCTCGGCGAAGTTCCTGTCAAATGGCGGAACAACCAACGATGCCATCGAAGCCATCGACTACGTGACCAAATTGAAGCTCGAGCACGGTCTCAACATCGTGGCCACCAACAACTCGTGGGGTGGCGGCGGACTCAGTTTCCTGCTGCGCGATGCAATCAGACGCGCGGGAGACGCAGGGATCTTGTTCGTCGCCGCAGCAGGAAACTCCGGTCTCAACATCGATACCTCTCCCGAATACCCCGCTGCGTACGACTGCGCTGCGTCGAGTGCCGGTGTGATCCGGGATTGGGACTGCGTCCTGAGCGTGGCTGCTCTCGGCAGTGGCGGAGGTCTGGCCTCGTTTTCCAACCATGGATCAACCAATGTCGATCTCGGCGCGCCTGGAGTCGCTGTTGTGTCGACCACTCCCAATCAGACGTTCGCGTCCTACAGCGGCACCTCGATGGCCGCACCGCACGTCACTGGCGCTGTTGCTCTCTGTGCAGCAATCAATCCGGGACTGACCGCTGCTCAGATCCGTTCGGCCATCATCGACAGCACGGTCTCGACCTCGTCGCTGGTCAACAAGACGGCATCCAATGGACGACTCGACGCGAGTGCGATGGCTGGACTCTGTAGTTCGAACTCGAGCGAGATGACCGGGAGTCCCACCAACCTCCATACCGAGGTGATCTCGAGCGACAGCGTTCGTCTGAGCTGGAGCGATTCGACAACCGGTGAGGTCCGTCAGATCGTGCAACAAGCAACGAGTTCCAGTGGAGTGTGCGGAACGTTCTCGACGGTGGCCACGATCGGTGCCAATCTTTCATCGACCGTTCGCAGCGGTCTGACGCCGCTCACCTCCTACTGCTTCCGAGTCCGGGCCGAGAACGGTGCCAACCCTCCGCTCGCCTCCGAATGGTCGAATGTGGCTACGAGTGATCAGCCAGCAATCGATCCTGCCTACGTGTGCACATCTGTGCCCTTCAATTGGATCGATACCTCCGGTGGAGCTAATTGGGCCTTGACTGACGACTCGGCGATCTCGGTGAATCTCGGCTTCTCGATGTCATTCCTCGGAACCTCCCTATCGACTGTGTTCGTCGGTTCGAATGGCATTCTCGGATTCGGCTCCCCTGCTACGTCGTATATCAACACCTCGGTTCCATTGCTTGTGGAACCGAACGGTTTTGCTTCTGCGTTCTGGATGGACCTCGATCCGAGCAGGGGTGGCAGTGTACGTACGCTCACTCTCGGCTCGGCGCCGAATCGGCGATTCGTCACGAC
>JBJTGN010000206.1:0-2392 GCA_046093905.1 Actinomycetota bacterium | reverse complement strand
CTCGAACAAGAGATGGGTCGGGCTCTGGCCCACCGACGCGCCCTCGGCCAAGGCGGTCGACCAGTGGTCTCGCGAATCGTTCCTCTGGGAGTGGCAATCGCCGGCGTGATCGTCGCCTTCTTGGCCGACCTTGAAGAACGCATAACTGGACAGGCCCGCGACGAGGAGCCCACCGCCGACGGCGAGGGTGCCTTCGGGGAGGGGAGTCCGGGCCGCCACGGAATCGACCGGAGTCGATTCTCCCGATGGAGATGAATCCACGTCTTTCAAGAGCCTTCACCCTACTCAGAAAGCCCCGGTGGGGGCTGAACCGCCCTCTTTCCCTTTCGAGCGCGACTCAAATGGGCTGTCAGCCCAGGACTAACCTTGCTCCACCGTGGTGAATGTGATGTCTGCTTCCTCTTTCACCGGTGACACACCTTCGGGCATGCAGCGACCGCTCGCTCCTGGGGTGGTGGCGACCCTCCTGGTTCGGCACCCATCGGCGCGCCTCGACGAGGTTCTCTCATCTCTCGCCGACCAGGACTATCCGAACCTGCAGGTACTCATACTGGTTGCCGAGGCGGATCCCTCGGCAATGAACTACATCGCGAGTGTCGCGAAGACTCGTCTCCCCGCCGCTCACCTTCGCCAAGTCGCCGGCGACCCGGGATTCGGACAGGCCGTGAATGCTGTCCTCAAGCTGGTGGAAGGGACCGACGGGTATTTCCTCTTCTTGACCGACGAGGTAGCTCTCGCTCCCGACGCTGTGCGCGTCATGGTCGAAGAGGCCTTTCGGTCGAATGCCGGCGTTGTCGGACCCAAACTCGTCGAATGGGACGATCCACGTCGATTGATCAGCGTGGGATTCGAGTGCGATCGACTCGGGGAGGTCGACAGCGGAATCGAGCCCCACGAAATGGACCAGGAGCAGCACGATGCGGTGGTCGACGTGTTCATGCTCCCCTCGGCGTGCATTCTCGTACGAGCGGATTTGTTCCATGCCCTTCGAGGTTTCGAGCCGTCCATCTCCACGAGCGGAGAGGATCTCGATCTGTGTTGGCGCGCGCATCTTTCTGGCGCGCGTGTCATGGTCGTTCCTTCCGCGGTCGTGAGATTCGACATCGAGTTCGCTGAAGGACGACTTCCGTTCGATGTGTCATCTGAGCGGGAGCGCAATGGAGTTCTGACGGTTGCAAGTCTCACTGGTCTGGCACGACTGCCTCTCATCATCCTGATCGTCGGTGTCCTTGGATTCAGCGGGTCCATCTGGTCGGTTGTTCGAGGTCGAACACGCCGGGCTCGGGTACAAATTGCTGCGATCGGTGGACTGCTCGGACAGTTCGGGCTGATTGCCGGTCGCAGGCGTCGCGTTCGTCGGACTCGACGCGTACCCGACGGAGAGATCGCGGGTCTTCAGGTTCGAGGGAGTATTCGCTGGCGACGAATGAGGCGCAAACGCGAACTCAGACTGGCTGTCTCAGACCCGAGGGGAACCACTGGTCGAAGGTCGGAATCGTTGAGCCTGAACTCGATGATCGTCGGATTCGGGTTGACGTTCTTGTTCCTATTGGGAGCGCGCAGCATCATTTCGTCGGGATCAGCAGCGATCGGCGACTTCCTTCCTCTCGATGTGTCCGCAAGGGATCTTCTGTCGTCGTATGGAAGTGGATGGTGGGAACGCGACCTCGGGTCTTCCTCATCCCAACCGACAGCCAACGGCCTCACAGCATTTTTCGGTTTCGCCGTTCTCGGCAACATGGGGTTGTTGCACACACTGCTCACGATTGGGCTGATTCCGCTCGGGTGGATGGGGGCATCTCGACTATTGAGCATGATCGACCACGAGCGCGCTCGCTTGACAGGAATCGTGGTCTATTCGGCAGTGCCATTGCCCTATGCCGCAGTGGCATCGGGTCGACACCAAGTACTCGTCGCCTATGCGGCGATCCCCTGGGCATTGCATCTCGTGCGAACCTTCAGCGGTCTCGGCGGTCCTGTGGTCGATGAAGATCGGCGCGATGTGGTCGAACAGCTCACCATGCCTCAGCGGGTGAAAGCAGTCGCGAAGTTGTCCCTGTTGATGGCGGTCACATTTGCGTTCGCCCCGGTTGTCGTTCTGGCAATTCTCACATGTGTGATTCTTTGGCTGCTCGCTGCGACACTCGCAGGAGGCTCGGTGCGCACAGCCGGATTCGCCGTGGTCGCGGTGACGACTGCGATCAGTGCAGCCGTCGTTCTGAACATGCCATGGAGCCTCCGTTTTCTGAACTCCGACGGCTGGTCGCTGATCTCTGGACCAGATGTTCCGGGTGGCAGGGAGTTGAGCTGGTGGCAGGTGATGAGGTTCGGCATCGGTCCGACGACGCTCAGCGAAAGAACCGTTACTGCAACTCCGAGAGACAGACCCATG
>JBJTGN010000205.1:0-6862 GCA_046093905.1 Actinomycetota bacterium | reverse complement strand
GCCCACGTTCGGGGGAGGCCACACAGTCGCAGAGGCAATCCGGTCACCACTGCGTTCGAGAACCCAGACCGAACCTTTGCGCCAGTCGGGCTCGATCGCGATCAGGGTCGATCGTCGTTCGAGTGCGGCGATGACGGCAGGGATGATGTCCCCGTGACTGCACAGCACTGAGCCGTCAGGAATGCTCTCGAGCATGTCCAGGACTCCCTCGTATCCGCGACCCTCCGTCAGGCGGTCGTCGGCATGGACTTGTGAGTGAAGTCGGGCAGCGAGTGGTTCCAGTGTCTGGAGGCAACGCAGGTACGTACTCGACAGGAGCAGTGCACCGGCGCGGGGACCGACGAGAGGGAGAAGACGTTCGCACAGTGATACCGCTTGCCGACGCCCCTTTCCGGACAGCGGCCGAAGGACATCGTCTCCGGTCCACCGAGATCGATCGCCGGCTTTGGCATGGCGCACGAGGTAGAGAGTGCCTGTGTCGCCGATGTCGGTCATGCAGAAAAACTAATACGGACCAGGACTGGGGAACTCGTTTCGCTTCCCGACAGACTCAGGGCATGAGTGTTCCGGGAGGATTCTTCGAACGCAATCGTCGCAACATCGCTGAACGGGGACTTGATGCACATCGTCTGCCTCCCGGTCAATACCTGACCGACCGTTTCCCGGTGCTCCATGTCGGTGACGTCCCGGTCTACGAACCTGGTCAGTGGAGTCTGTCCGTGTTCGGCTTGGTCGACTCGCCATTGACGTTGACGCTCGACGATCTGCGCGCTCTCCCGAGTGTGACGCTGACCTTCGACATTCATTGCGTGACGAAGTGGAGCAAGTTCGACACCACCTGGACCGGCGTGAGGGTACGCGACATCTTCGACATGGCCGGTGTACAAAGTGGTGCGACCCATGTGATGGAGCATGCGGAATTCGGCTACACGACCAATGTGCCACTCGCAGACATCACCACCGACGAGGCTCTCGTGGCCTTTGCCTACGAGGACGAGGAGATCACACCTGAGCACGGCGGTCCGGTGCGCATCGTGATTCCTCACCTCTACTTCTGGAAGAGCGCGAAGTGGTTGCGAGGTCTCGAACTGCGCGATCGTGATGCCCCAGGCTTCTGGGAGCGCAACGGCTACCACATGTATGCCGACCCGTTCCGCGAACAGCGCTTCTGGAACGACTGACGACGGCCCGAGGGGTCAGTTGCTCAGCCGTTGACCTTCAGGAACTTGCTGAACTTCTTGCGCGGCTTCATGTCTTCTGCGATCTTGCGCGCAATGTCGTGGAAGATCTGAGCCGATTCGCTCTCGGGGGATGCCACCGTGATCGGCCGACCGTCGTCGCCGCCTTCGCGGAGCGACTGAACGAGCGGAATCTGGCCGAGCAGCGGAACATTGAGTTCATCGGCGAGCTCTTGGCCTCCGCCGTGACCGAACAACTCGTATCGCTTGCCGTCGTCGCCCGTGAACCACGACATGTTTTCGATGACGCCCTTCACGGGGAGATTGACCTTCGCTGCCATCGCGGCTGACAGTCGAGCCACCTTCTGAGCGGCTTGTTGCGGGGTGGTGACGACGTAGACCTCGCCCTTCGGAAGGTACTGACTGAGAGAGAGGGCGATGTCTCCGGTTCCTGGCGGCATGTCGATGAGGAGGAAGTCCGGCTCGTCCCAGAACACGTCGGTCAAGAACTGTTCGAGCGCCTTGTGGAGCATCGGACCTCGCCAGACCACGGCCTGTCCTTCGGGAACGAAATAGCCGATCGAAATGCAGCGCACTCCATGGGCTTCCGAGGGGAGAAGCATTCGGTCGATCACGACTGGCTCGTTCGACGCACCGAGCATCCGCGGAATCGAATATCCGTAGATGTCGGCATCGAGAACCCCGACCGAGTGACCTTGAGCCGCAAGAGCAACGGCGAGGTTCGTCGTGACACTGCTCTTGCCGACTCCGCCCTTGCCCGAAGAAATCAACAACGGCCGGGTGCGGTTGTCTGGATCAGCGAACGGAATGGCTCGGCCCTCGGCATGGCCATGAGCCGTGCCCTGACCAGCGGTGCTGGCAGGGTCTCCGTGGAGTTTCTTGCGCAACTCCTCGCGATCCTGATCGGTCATCACCGTGAAGTCGAGCGAGACGTCTGCAACTCCGTCCAGCGAGCGAACCGCTGTCATGACCCGGTTGGTGATCTCGTTCCGCAACGGACACCCGGCAATGGTGAGAGCGACGAGAATCGATACGTGGCCGTTGTCGGCAACATCGACATTGCGCAACATGCCGATGTCCACAATGGATCGGTGCAATTCGGGATCTTCCACGGGACGCAGTGCGTCGACGACCTGCTCGCGGGTGATGGACATGTGGAGGCTCCCAACTCGGAATTTGCACGATCAGAATTTGCACTATGGGCATAGGTATAATACCGGCGTGTCCGCGAACGGAGCCACGCCAGCCTCGCAGGGAGCCTTCACCGCGTCGGTGACAGCGATCACGAGCGCGTTCGGTGATCCGACACGTCGCGCCATCTATCTCTTCGTCCGAGGTGTCGACGATGGAGTGACTGCGGCAGAGGTCGCTTCTGAGTTCTCCTTGCACCCCAACGTCGCACGACATCACCTCGACAAGTTGGCGGCGGGCAACTACGTGGAAGTGACGATGGTTCGCCCGTCGGGTGGAGGGGCCGGACGTCCCTCGAAAAGGTATTCGGCTGGGGCCAACCTGCCTGACGACGTCTTCCCAGTTCGCAGTGATGACCTGGTGCTGAGCCTGCTCGGCAAGACGTTGGCTCTTCTCCCGGATGACAAAGCTGCTGCCATTGCTGAAGAGGTCGGACAGGAATACGGGCGGGCCATGGCTGCTGCACTGACAGGGTCGGATCTCGCAACCGGTCAACGAAGTCTGCGCTCCGCCATGCAGTCCGTGGCGGATGCTTTGACGGCTCACGGCTTCGCAGCTCACACGGAGAAGCGCAACAACCAATTGCGGATCGTCAACAACCACTGTCCGTTCGGCGACGTTGCAATCGAGCATCCCGTGATCTGTGCAGTCGACCGAGGAATGGTCAAAGGAATGCTGAAGGCGCTCTACGGAGATGCCGACGTATCGACGACCGAGTCCTTGCCGCAAGGCGACACCTTCTGTGCAACTGCGGTGTGATGCCACTGAGGTAGCGTTTGCCTTCAGCATCAAGTGCTCAGGAGGATTTTCGTGGACATTCGTATCGGCGTGACTCAAGCAGCGCGTGAAATTTCACTCGAGCTGGCCGACAGTGAACATGGGAACACGAAGAGCAAGGTGGAAGCTGCGTTGTCCGGAGCAGTCGATGTGCTGTGGCTCGTCGACAAGAAGGGCAAGTCGGTGGCCGTGCCCTCGGCCAAGATCGCCTATGTCGAGATCGGCTCGACCGACAGCGATCGCCGCATCGGTTTCGGTGGCTGAAGCCAGCACCCTCGAGCACCGATGGCTTCTCTAGCTGATCTTCTTCGTCACGAGACGGCGCTCTCCAAGGACGACGCCTCACACCTCGTGCAGTTGGTTGCCGAATGGGGCATGCTCGCGGACCTCTGTTTCGCCGACATGTTGCTCTATGTCCAGTTGGAAGACGATTCGTGGACAGTCATCGCACAAGTGCGTCCGGCTACCGGTCAGACGATTTACCACTCGGACCACGTTGGGACGAAAGCCGGATCAGATGAGATTCCGATTCTCGACCGTGCCCTTCAATCGGGCTCGATCGTCGAGGGCGACATTCCTGCTGAAGAGACCCGCGACTCGATACACATGCTTGCGATACCGGTGCGAGGGACCAGTGGGCCGATAGCGGTGCTGTCCCGAGAATGGTCGACTCAGACCAGCCGCCAGCCAGGTGAACTCGAGCGCACATATCTGTCGATTTTCGATCGGATCGCGAAGATGATCGTCGAGGGAGGCTTCCCGTTTCGAGGACGCGCAGCCAACCTCAGCTCGGCGCCGAGGGTCGGTGACGGAGCCATCGTCCTCGACGATCAGGCCATCGTTCGCTATGCATCGCCGAATGCAGTGTCGGCGTTGCATCGTGTCGGAATCACTTCGAACGTGGTCGGCCAGTCCTTGAGTGAGATGGGTTTCGCTGACAGTCCTGTGCGTCAGGCTTTCGAACGGCTCGAGCCGGTCATCGAGGAGTTCGATCAGACAGCTGACGTCACCTTGCTCGTGCGGTGCATTCCGATCATCGCTGCAGGCGAGGTCACCGGAGCGATGGTGTTGCTGCGCGATGTGACCGAGGTTCGTCGACGCGACCGCATGCTGTTGTCGAAGGACGCAACAATTCGAGAGATTCACCATCGTGTCAAGAACAATCTGCAGACGATCTCGTCGCTGTTGCGTTTGCAGGCTCGTCGTCTCGAATCAGCCGAAGCCAAGGCAGCTGTTCAGGAAAGTGTTCGTCGAATTCGAACCATTGCGCTCGTCCACGAGACGCTGTCACGTGAGCCGGGAGAGGACGTCCCCTTCATCGAGATCGTGCGACCGTTGCTTCGCTTGGTGGAGGAGGGTCTGCAGTTCCCCGACCGCCCGGTCAGGTTCTCCGTCCAAGGGGATGGAGGGCGTCTTCCGGCGACGATTGCCACACCGCTCTCCGTCGTCCTGACGGAACTGCTTCAGAATGCTGTGGATCACGGTTTCCCCGAGGGAAGTGAAGGCGGATCCGCTGTCATCGTCCTTGGCGGCAACGACGACGAACTGACCATCGACGTCATCAACGATGGGCGGGGACTCGATCCCGAATTCGATCTCGACTCCGTGACCGGTCGCGGCCACTCCATCGTCAGAACGCTCGTGACGACGGAACTCAATGGAACGATTCGCATGCGTGCGGGTCGCGCAGCAGACTTCGACGCAGTTGGGCTTGCAGATCACCGAACCGGGGATGGAACGGTTGTCGAATTGCGGCTACCGCGTCATCACTAGCTAGGCAGTCAGCAACTGGACCGTGAGCGATTGATGCATTGCTGACCCGGTCGGGTCAGCAAAACCTCAAGAGATTGCTGATTCCTTCTTCATCTGGGCCGCCGCGCGGTTGCGCGCTGCGATCTGGCGACGAATCACTCGGCGCTCTTCTTCCGAGGTGCCTCCCCAGATGCCTGAATCCTGGTTGGTTTCGATCGCGAACTCGAGACAGCGAACTTGCACGGCACACTCGGCACACACCTGCTTCGCCCTGTCGATCTGAAGAAGAGCCTGGCCGGTGGTTCCGACCGGAAAGAAGAGTTCGGGATCGGTGTCCCGGCAGATGGCTTCTTTGCGCCAGCTGTAATCAGCAGATCCAAGGGTGAGGGCTGAGGCGAGGATTGACACGATGTGCTCCTGGCAAGTCGAGGGGTGATGGGTAACGGTGATTGTCTGAACGTGGTCGCTGACCGGTGTGGCCAACTGCACTGGGTTCCGAGGGTATCGCCCCGGTTTCAGAGCGCTACTCAGGTTGGCAAATGACTTCATGCCAGGCAAGGGGTACACCGATCTTTTTTCCCACCACGCGGCGGCTGGCTGGCCGTCCACTGGATGGGAGCGATTCATCGACCAATCGGCCATTTTCTGCAAAACAGGGCGGACAAACCGTTACGAGAGGGCTTCGCTCCGGCATGATGGAAGCCATGGCGATGCAGGTCTTGGCGCACCGCGGCGCTTCGAGAGCCGAGCGCGAGAACACAGTGGCAGCATTTCGGCGAGCTGTGGCGATGGGTGCCCATGCTGCGGAACTCGATGTGCGCCGAACATCGGATGGCGTCCTCATCGTCCATCACAATCCCGATCTCGCCGATGGTCGGCTGATCTGCGCCACGCCAGCACATGAACTTCCCGAAGGGATTCCGACCCTCGACGAAGCACTCGATGCGTGTTCTCCGATGTGGGTCAATGTCGAGATCAAGAACGATCCCGGCGAACCAGATTTCGACCCGAGCGAGACCATTGCCGATGCGACGGTGGCATGCCTTCAGCGACGACCCGAAGGTTCGGGTTCATGGTTGATCTCGTCGTTTCGGCGTGAGACCATCGACCGCTGTCAGCAGGTCGATTCCACGATTGCGACTGCCTGGTTGACGCCCGGCGTCGATGCGGCGCAGGCCGACAGCGTGTTGGCAGACCTCGTGTCGTCGGGACATTCGGCATTGCACCCCTGGGTCGGGCTCCTGACCAAGGAGCTGGTCGACGCGTGTCATCGACACGGGCTTGCGGTGAACACCTGGACGTGTGACGATCCCGAGCGCATGGTCGAACTTGTGTCGTGGTCGGTCGATGGAGTCTGCACCAACGTCCCGGACATTGCCCTCGCAACCCTGGCGCGACTCTGAATCTTCCTCACACAGGGAAGAGAAGTGTGACGGCCTCAGGGATGTGCTCGATGTGCAGCCGGTTCGTCTCGCCGAGATAGTCGCCGTCCACCTGATAGGGAAACGGCAGGGGATTCTCGATGATCATCTCGTGAACGTCGGCGAAACTCACCACATGCTCGGAAGATTCGTCCTCTGCGATTCCGCCTCCACGCAATGCACCCGCCAAAGTCCTGGCGATCGCCGTCAGAGCAAGCGTCTTGAAAGTGATTGCGACGAGGGGCTTGTCGAGTCCAGCACGGGCTGACAGATCGAGAGGTCGGTTGCCGAGAAAAGTGTACGGGTTGGTATTGAGGACGACGGTGAAGTAGCCGTCCTCCACGATTCGCGTCGGCTTGCTGCCCGACTCACACGTGCGGACGCGAAAGTGCGGCTGACGGCGGTCGTATTGGGCCAACCAGGTCGTCACAGCCGAATAGATGAACAAAGGGTGACCCGCCCACCTCTTCAACGAGGCTCTGTTCTCCACTGCCCTGACGACGGCAGCATCGAATCCGACTC
>JBJTGN010000204.1:0-2396 GCA_046093905.1 Actinomycetota bacterium | reverse complement strand
TCTCTGCACTGAGGTCTGGATCGTGGGCGATGATTCCGTGACCGAACAGATTGGGGCAAGACAGATTCACCTCGACCGCAACGATGGATGCGGCCGACGGCATCGAGCCCAGAACGGTTTCGACCTGCTCGATTGCATCGTCGTATTCGTCGGCTGTCCTCCCCCAGATGCTGACGACGACACGTGCCTCGTGCTGTGCCAGATCATCGAGATGATCGGACGCCCATTGCACGACTCCTGGTCCCTGCAACCCGACGGCATTCAACATCCCATTCGAGATCGGATGCAGACGCGGTGCGGGATTGCCTGGCCAAGGAAATGCCGCCAATGACTTCACGACGACTGCTCCGAGCGAATTCAGTGCTCCGAAGTCGTGCAACTCTGCACCGTGCCCCGACGTGCCCGCAGCAGTCATCACCGGATTCGGCAAGACCACGCTGCCCACAGCCACGGAGGCGTCAACGGCCATGATGCTCTTGCAGGCTCTTCACCATCCAAGGACTGACTGCGCTCTCCGCCATGCCCTGTACTGCAGCGAGCGCAGCTTCGACTGTTGTCACCGAACTGACGCGATGGACGTTGGCAGCCTTGCGGATCGCCTCACCGTCTGTTCGACCGCCTCGTCCTTGCGGAGTGTTGATGACGAAGGAAATCCCACCAGAAGAGATGAGGTCGACCGCGGTGATGGGCGCATTCTCGATGACCTTGCCGACGATCTGATCGACCGGATTTCCAAATCCTGCGAGATAGTGAGCCGTGCCGGTTGTGGCCGCAATTCCGAAGCCCATTGATTTGAGACGTCGAGCAAGAACGATTCCTGCCGGTTTGTCGGAGTCGGCAAGTGACAAGAAGACAGTGCCCTCCGTCGGGAGCACGGTCCCTGAGGCCAGCTCAGCCTTGTAGAACGCGCGACCAAAGCTGGAGTCGATCCCCATGACCTCGCCAGTGGAACGCATCTCCGGCCCGAGGGCCGGATCGACTTCGGGAAAACGATTGAACGGAAGAACAGCTTCTTTGACAGCGACGATCGATGTATCTGCTTCGAGAATCGACGGACGCAGGATGCCTTCCTCACGAAGTTCGGCAAGCGTCGAGCCGAGCATGACCCGCGTCGCCACTTTCGCCAACGGAACCCCTGTCGCCTTTGCAACGAACGGAACAGTGCGGCTCGCGCGCGGGTTGGCTTCGATGACGTAGACCGTGGTACCGGCGACAGCGAACTGGACGTTGATCAAGCCACACACGTCGAGGGCTCGAGCAATCGACCGCGTATATGTTTCGATGACCTCGATGACCCACGAATTGAGAGTCTGAGGAGGAATGGCACAGGCTGAATCGCCCGAGTGAATCCCAGCCTCTTCGACGTGCTCCATCACACCGCCGATGAGAACCTCTCCCGTGAGGTCGCGAACGGCGTCGACATCCACTTCCTTCGCATCTTCGAGAAACCGATCGATCAGAACTGGCCTCTCGGCTGAAAGACCACCTTCCCGTCCGAGGGTTCCATTTCCGATCAGCTCAGCCATCGCCCGCTCGAGATGAGCGTAATCGTGCACGATCTGCATGGCTCGCCCACCCAGCACATAACTGGGACGAACCAATACGGGGAAACCCACTTCCTCCACGATCGCCTTCGCCTGATTCAGATCGAGGGCCGTG
This sequence comes from Actinomycetota bacterium, assembly GCA_046093905.1. GTDB lineage: Bacteria > Actinomycetota > Acidimicrobiia > Acidimicrobiales > Ilumatobacteraceae > Casp-actino8. The sequence continues at coordinate 737 of JBJTGN010000204.1, read as the reverse complement.
CCACCGGGCGGCTGGGGAATGTTGAGTGAGGAACACAGTGCATTCCACTTCTCTCGATCTTCGGCGAGATCGATCGATCGGGGCGATGTACCCGCAATGAGGTCGGCAGGGATCCCACCAGCCAACTTGAGCGGAGTCTGCCCGCCGAGAGACACGATCACCTTGGGCGATCGACCGTTGGACGACTGAGTCTCAGCATCGATGACGTTGAGAACGTCCTCGCGCGTCAGAGGTTCGAAGTAGAGGCGATCGGAAGTGTCGTAGTCGGTCGACACAGTCTCAGGGTTGCAGTTGACCATGATCGTCTCATAGCCAGCATCACGGAGAGCAAACGAGGCATGAACACAGCAGTAATCGAACTCGATTCCTTGGCCGATGCGATTCGGACCCGACCCGAGGATGATCACCTTTTCACGCTCCGAAGGAGCCACCTCCGACTCGTCTTCGTAAGTCGAGTAGTAGTAGGGAGTCTGGGCTGCGAATTCCGCAGAGCAGGTGTCCACCGTCTTGTAGGTCGGAACGACACCCAACTCCAATCTCTTGTCACGGACGGACTCCTCTGTGACACCCCACATATGGGCCATCTGTGCGTCGCCGAATCCGAAACGCTTGGCTCGGCGCATCACGGTTCTCGACATCTCGCCCAAGGACAACTTTTCGAGAACCCTCCGCTCCTGAACGATCTGGGAAATCTGATCGATGAACCACGGATCGATGCGACATGCCAGATGGATGTC
>JBJTGN010000203.1:0-3187 GCA_046093905.1 Actinomycetota bacterium | reverse complement strand
GGGCAGCGTCCATTGCTGCGCGGGTGATTCCCGTCTCGACCATGCGCTTGACACCGTACTGCTCAGAACCCGTCATGATGTCGCAACCGGTGATGTCGCAACTCGTGATGTCGCAACTGGATCATGTCCTCGACCGGCCCTGATCTCGATCAGTGCATACGATGAACGAGTGCGCTGTCTCGTCGTGGCCAATGGATCCGACGCCGATCCCGGATACGTCGGTCATCGGCTCCGTTACCACGGGTACGCATTGACCGACGCTCAGCGCGAACGCCCGAACGAGTGGCCGGGGCTCGAGGCTTTCGACCTCGTTCTCCTGCTTGGCTCCGAGTGGAGTGTCTACTGGGAGTCGGTTGCGTCGTCGGTCGAAGCGGAGAGCGAACTCATTCGGAGTGCAAAAGACAGGGGAGTCCCAATTCTCGGCATTTGTTTCGGGGCCCAGATGGTGTCTCATGCGCTCGGAGGTTCGGTCGTTCGCGCGAGTGAACCCGAGGTGGGGTGGTACGACATTGCATCCCAACTTCCCGACGCCATTTCATCGGGTCCGTGGCTCCAGTGGCACTACGACACCTTCACCGTCCCCGAAGATTTTCAATGTCTCGCAACGAGTCCGGTCGGCCCCCAGGTGATTCGCCACAAGAGGGTCCTGGCGACCCAGTTCCATCCCGAGGCCACCGAGACGATCGTGTCTCGTTGGAGTTCCGGCGAGGGCGCTCTCGAACTGGAACGGATCGGGATCGATACGGCAACGTTGGCGGCAGAGACTCGCCGGCATGTTTCGGCTAGTCGGTCCGCCAGCGACCGGCTCGTGGACTGGTTCGTGCACGAGGTCGCTCACTCCTGAACCCGGTTCCGACAGACCCTCGGTTCACGAACATGTCACAGTCCGAGGGGCGAAGTTAGGAGCGCTCGGCGGACCCGTAGTAGGTTGGCTCCGATGTCGGATTTTCTGAGGTCCTACCTCGTCGTGTTCTGGTTCGGACTCGTCGCTTTGTTGTTGGCGTCGCTGCTCCTCGGAATCGCCGTTCTCTTGCGGCCGTCCAACCCGAATCGGGAGAAACTTCTCACTTACGAAAGCGGTGTCGACCCCGTTGGCGAAGGCTGGTCGCAGAGCCAGATTCGCTACTACGTGTTCGCGCTGCTCTTCGTGATCTTCGACGTCGAAGCCGTGTTCATCTTCCCGTGGGCGACGCAGTTGGAGCGTTACGCAGTCTTCGGTCTCGTCGAGATGGGCATCTTCGTCGGAGTGCTGTTGTTGGGTCTCGTCTACGCCTGGCGCAAGGGCGTCCTGCGCTGGGTCTAATGGACAAGGAGTCACATGGGTCTCGTTGATCGAGGTCGTCTTCCCAAACCGCTGAATTCGCTGCTCAATCTCGGGCGGTCGTACAGCTTGTGGGTGTATCAGTGGGGACTGGCATGCTGCGCCATCGAAATGGGCGCGGCGTTCGGGTCGCCCCGCTACGACGTCATGCGTCTCGGCGTCATTCCTCTGCCAGCAAGTCCGCGTCAAGCGGACCTCGTCGTGATCTCCGGAACCGTGACCGACAAGATGGCACCTGCCATCAAGCGTCTCTACGAGCAGATGCCCGAACCGAAATATGTGATTTCGATGGGTTCGTGCGCCAACTGCGGCGGTCCGTACTGGGACAGCTACTCGGTCACCAAGGGCGTCGACCAGATCATTCCTGTCGATGTGTACGTTCCTGGCTGCCCGCCGAGGCCGGAGGCACTCCTCGAAGGTGTGGTGCTTCTTCAGCAGCGCATTCGACACGAAGACATGGGCGCACGTTGGCGCGGTGAGGGCTACAAGCCGATCGTGGTCGGCGGGACCGAGGCGGAGCGGGGTGAGTTGAATGTCGTCTGACGCTTCAACCGTTGCCGAAATCCCGGGAGACACGCTGCGTGAGCGCATCGTCGACGACTTGCGATCGAAGATCGGTGCCGATCTCGTCGACAGTCTCGTCAAGCCGGGTAACGATGTCTGGGTTCGAGTTGCCACGTCGGCCTGGAAGTCGACAGCACTGGCGCTGCGCGACCTCGGCTTCGACTATTTCTGTTTCCTGTCGGCCATCGACTGGATGCCGTCACCGTACGGCAAGGGCGAGGACGACCCGACGGCTCCGCCGCCCGAACGCGATGACACAATTCGTCAGGGCTATGCCGGTGGCGAGACTCGAATCCAATTGTTGGCTCGTGTCGTTCATCCGACTCTTCATGTCGGTGTGAATGTGAAGTGCGACGTCCCCGATGCCGACCCGGCGGGGAACGTTCCGACAGTGGACTCGTGGGTGTCGGTGTTCGCTGGGGCGAACTGGCACGAGCGTGAGACGTACGAGATGTTCGGTATTTCGTTCGCAGGTCACCCGGATCTTCGCAACATCTACCTCCCGACCGAATTCGAAGGTCATCCGTTGCGCAAGGACTTCCCGTTGCTCGCACGCATGGTGAAGCCGTGGCCGGGAATCGTGGACGTCGAACCGCTGCCCGGCGGGGGCGCTGACGAGGATGGTGACGAGTCATGACTTCGACTGAATCGCTGATCGACCGCAAGCAGATGGCGTATATCGCAGCTCAGGCTGCTGATGCCCGCTTGAACGTCGAACTCGAGACCGAGGGCATGACCCTCAACATCGGACCGCAGCACCCGGCAACGCACGGAACCCTGCGCATCATCGCCCGTCTCGACGGCGAGCAGGTGGTGTGGGCGGAACCCTCGTGTGGCTACATGCACCGCGGCTACGAGAAGTTGACCGAAGTGCGGACCTATCCGCAGGTCACTGCTCTCGTGAACCGAATCGACTGGCTCGGATCGTTCGCCAACGAAGTTCCCTTCATCTTGGCTGCCGAGAAGTTGATGGAGGTCGAAGCACCTCCGCGTGCTCAGTGGATCCGGACGATCCTGTTCGAACTGTCTCGCATCGCGAACGTGTCGCTGTTCCTCGGCGACCTCGGCGTGCAGATGGGCGCCATCACGCCAGTGTTCATGGCTTTCCGTGATCGCGAGTACGTGTTGAACCTCATCGAGGGCGCCACGGGCGGACGTTTCCACCCGAACTTCGACCGTATCGGCGGGCTGAAAGACGACCTGCCTGAGGGATTCATCGACGAGACCCGAGCGGTGATGAAGAAGTTGCGCAACTTCTGCGACGAGATGGAGAACCTCCTCTTCGGCAACGAGATCTTCCAG
>JBJTGN010000202.1:0-1677 GCA_046093905.1 Actinomycetota bacterium | reverse complement strand
CGCAGATTAGGACTGTTCCTCGCACGGGAGTTTCGTATGAGCCGTTGAACTTTGACGACCTGATTCATCCGCTGTGTCGATGGGCGTGGGATGAAATCGAGTCCCGGAACAAGTTGCACAAATTCGCCTGGCATGTTCGCTCGTCGCAGGCGTTCGCCATCAATTTGTTCGGTGGGTTGCCGGAGTCGGGTGTAAGGGCGATCATGAGTTCGTTTTTTGGATCGGTTGGTGCAGTGGAGCGTCCGATTCTGGAGTGGGAAGACGAAAAAGACCGGCTACGAGAGACTGTGATGAAGGGGCAGCAGACACAGGTCGATGTCTTGTTGCGAGGAACCCGCTCTACGGGTGATCCGGTGGCATTACTCGTCGAAGTGAAGCTCACCGAATCAGATTTCGGGAGTTGTTCGGGTGCGGGTGACAAGAACAACGACACGTCACACCTCTGTTCGACGCCGGGACCGTTCGGTACGGACCCGCTCAACTGCTTCAAACTGCGTAATGGCGGCGGGAAAGAGCGCCGCACGTATGACCGCTACATCCCGATCTCGTCGCTGGCGTCATCGACCACTTTCGACGGTTGTTGGTACCGGACCTCGGCGTATCAACCGATGCGAAACGTCGCAACGGCAGCGATGTTGCAGAAGGAGGAGGGCATCGAGACTGCAGTCGCGGTGTGTGCACCGCTGCTGCACCGCGAGATGTGGTCCCACTTCCAGAAAGCCTGCAGTGTGCTCCCGCAAGGCAGTTTTTGGCCGCTTCCAGCAGAACTCGTCCTGGCGTTGCATGACGACGCGACTTACCAATTTCTCCGCGATAGGTACTTTCTGGATGTCAGTGGATGCCCAGAACTCGACGACGACCTAGAACTCGCGACCTGGGGAATCGTGGAAGCTTTCGACCGATGGTTCGACCATAGGTTCTCTGTCGTTGAGACTCATCCGGGTGGTGGGCAGTACGAGTGCATCTCGCTCGTCGACCACTCTCGTGAATACCCACGATCCGTCGTCGACCTCAACCGCACGGGACGAGTTCATATCCACGCCGCCGGCGAGACGAGGTCACTTGACGACGCTTGGGAAAGAGCAATGAACGGGCAAGCCGACTCAGTCGCAGCTGACATCGGTCTCGCACTCGGACTACAGACGAGGCAGACACCGAGCAAGCCGGCAAGCCGCGCCTACCGTCGAACGGTCGAACTCGGGAGGATGGCCGGCGAATCACTCCGATGGAAAATCGACGGACCTGGCACAAAGGAGCACCTCGGCGACACCCTGATGTTGGTCGCACACCGACTGGAGCGACACGGTCCGCAGTACTCAGAAGCTCGTCTGCCGTCCACGGTCTTTGCAAGTCGACAACAATTCTGACGACAATTTGGACACAGGTGAATCACTGTGGGTGGCTGGTTGCAGGACCCCCGCTTCGTTCCCCCTGATTGAAGACTGAAGTCGCGCTTTGCGGTGGAGCGGGTGACGGGAATCGAACCCGCATTCTCAGCTTGGGAAGCTGATGTTCTGCCATTGAACTACACCCGCGGGTGGAGCCAAAGGCTAGCAACGGCACCGTTTCCTCCCCACAGCCGCATAATCCCACGGGCCCGAAGTGCCCGTTTCGGTAGGGTTTCCCCCGTGATTCTCTCCGACCGTGACCTGCGCACCGAGATCGCCGCGGGCCGCA
>JBJTGN010000201.1:0-3522 GCA_046093905.1 Actinomycetota bacterium | reverse complement strand
TCCGAACACTGCGCCCATCTGTGTCATCAATTGCTGCATCGCACCAGCAACACCGAGATCTCGCTCATCGACTGCATTGGCGACGAGCGACGTCATCGCTGGGCTGGCAACTCCGATACCTGCTCCCGACAGGCCGAGTGCAACGAGCATCAACAACAACCCGGTACTCGGTCCGACGGTCGTGAAGGCGAGCATCGACAAGACCACGCAGACGCTGCCCGCGATCCCCATCACGCGCTCCCCGAGTCGAATCGTCACCAGACTTGCGAGAGGCGCGACAACGGCGAATGTGAGGGGTCGGGCGATGACGACGAGTGAGATCTTCCCGGTGTCGTAGTTCAAAATTTCGTCGAGGACTTGGGGTGCCAGAAGAAAGCCCCCCATGTAGGCGAAGTTCGACAGAGTCTGAGACATCACCGGTAGGGCGACATTGCGGGTTCGGAGCCACGCCAACGGTAAGAGCGGATGCTCGACGCGTTTCTCGATGCGAATGAACATGGACAACGACAGCACCGATATGGCGATCACAGTGAGCGTCAACGGGTTCGCCCAGCCCCACTGTGGGCCTTGGTTGACGCCCGCGAGCATCATCGAGGCACCGAGTCCCAGAGTCAGTGAGCCAGCGACGTCGAACGACACGTTGCGGAGTCGATCGGTGTCGGGCAACAGCCAGAGTGCAACGACCACTCCGATGATGCACAACGGAGCCTGCACCAAGAAGATGATGCGCCATCCGAACGCCTCGACGAGAGGAGCGCCAGCGACGACGCCGAGCACCGGTGCGCCGGCATTCACGAAGCTCCAGTAGCTCAGCGGTCGGACACGCTGATCCGGAGGGAACAAACGATTGATATAGGCCATCGTGGCTGGACCGGTCGCTGCTCCCGCGGAAGCCGAAAGTATTCGGAACAACACCATGCTCGGGGCGTTCCACGCCAGAGCAGTGAGAGCGGCGAAGATGCCCGCTCCCGTCAGGCCGGCTACGAAAACTCGCTTGTGCCCCCACAAGTCGCCGGCCTTGCCAAATGCCGGTCCGACGACACCGAAGGCGAGCATCGGTCCGGTGATCGACCAGGACACCACCGAGATCGACGAGTTGAACTCTTCGGCGATGGAGCCGAGAGACACGACGAGGATGGTGATCGTGAAGCCCACCGTGAACAATGCGGACAGGACGACGACGAGCACCGCCCAATGACGTTCGATGGGGACGCGCTCACCAATCCATCTCCGCAGCAGAATCGGCCACGGGACGACTCCGATCTCATCGACTCCTGCTGAATCGACGTTCAGAGTTCGGCGGGTCTGCCCTGTGGAATCAGCACCCACTTGGCACGACTATGTTGATCACGATTTCAGGGTTGATCACGATTTGGGGGCGAGACCGGACATGGCCTTGGCCAGATCCGCCACCGTCCACCGATCGTTCTGGTTGATCTCCTCGGCCATCGTCCACGACTGGACGCGAGTGACCTGGCCACCCTGGACGAAGAACGTCTCACCGGAGAACTCGCACATCTCCGACGACAAGTACGCAACGAGCGGCGACACGTTCGCCGGATCCCACATGTCGAAGGCACCTTCCTTTGGAGCCATGACATCCTCGAGCCCGGGAGTGGCGAGAGTGAGACGCGTGCGCGCTGCTGGCGCAATCGAATTGCTCTTGACGTTGTAGCGCGACAGGTCCTTGGCACAGATCTGGCTGAACGTCGCGATACCGGACTTGGCCGCTCCGTAGTTGGCCTGACCAGGGTTCGAGAACAAACCCGATGTGCTGCTCGTGTGCACGAGATTGCGCGGCTTCGTCACTCCAGCTTTGGCCTGTTCGCGCCAATAGGCAGCCGCATGATGAGTCGGGGCGAAATGACCCTTGAGATGGACTGCAATGACTGCGTCCCACTCGGCTTCGGTCATGTTCACGAGAACTCGATCGCGCAGGATTCCCGCATTGTTGACGAGGATGTCGAGGTCGCCGAAAGCATCGATCGCGCTCTGCACCATACGCTTCGCACCGTCCCAGTCAGCGACGTTGTCGCCGTTGACGATTGCTTCGCCACCCATGGCAATGATGTCGGCCACCGTTTGCTGGGCTGGCGTGACATCCGAACCGGTGCCATCGTTGGTGCCACCGAGATCGTTGACCACGACTTTGGCACCTTCAGCCGCGAACAACAGAGCGTGCTCTCGGCCGAGACCTCGCCCGGCCCCGGTGATGATGGCAACGCGCCCGACCAAAGATCCCATGATCGAACTCCTTCGATTCCACACACTCGATGTACGACTGTTCGATCAGATTACGCCTGGTCCTCGAAGGGGGTGAAACCCGCTCCGAGGACCAGATGTGCGTTCTGTCAGCCGAACTTGAGATCGACCTTGGTGCCCTTGGCAACCTGGTTGCCCGACTTCAGCGCGACCGGGGTCGGTGCTGTGGTCGTCGTCGGGGCAGCCGTCGAATCGGTCGATGCCTCCGGCACTGCGCAGATCGACGACACCGTCGGCAGTCGGCTAGCCGACTGGACCTTCTTCGCTCGGTCACCTTCGACGGCGCCGACAACGAGTCCGACTTCCTTCAGCTTCGCCTCAGCCTCAGCAAAGGTCAGACCGACGATGTTCGGGAATGCCACGAGTTCGGGACCACGTGAGATCTTCACCGTGACGGCGCGACCCGGTGACAACTGTTCACCGAATGCCGGAGCCTGCTCGGCAATCGAGCCCTGCGGGGCCTCGGAGAACGCCGTGTCCGCACGGTTCATCTTCAGTCCGGCTTCGCGCAACTTGGTTTCCGCTTCGGTGACCGAGAGACAGATGAGATTCGGAACGTCGATCGGCGTCGCACCCTGCGAAACCACGAGATTGATGATCGTTCCCGGGACGACTTCTTCGCCTACAGCCAGAGTCGGCTGTTCGCGGACCTCGAAGCGAATGACGTTGCCTTCAGGGATGTTGTCGTCGTATTCGAGAACTTCATCGCCGACTTCGAGACCCTTCTCCAAGAGAAGCTCTTTGGCTCTATCGACTTTCAGGCCGACGATGTCGGGCAGTGGGACCGGAGGCGGTCCACTCGAGATGTAGAACGTCATGTCACCACCCGATCGCAAACTCGAGCCTTCGGGCGGATCAGTTCGGATCACGGATCCCGCGGGAATGTCCAGACTCGATTCCATGATCGGAAGCACGTTCCATCCGTATTCCGTGATCATGTTCATGGCCGCACCTTCGGTCTGACCCGACAGCATCGGCACGGTGTACGCCTTGCTCTGTACCGCGTTGAACGCGAAGTAACCACCGGCGATCAGTGCGAGCACTGCTACCGCCGCGACGATCCAGCGGCCGATCGAAGGACCCTCGACGGCATCGGGGTCGAGGGGGTCGAGATAGGCATCGTCGTATCCACCATTGCCATACTCGCGATCGTCGTACTTGGCATCGCCGCCGCCGTAATTGTCGACAGGACCGCGAATGACCATCCGGTGCGATCCGGTCGGGGTGTCGTCGATCATCGGGCGACCAGGACTCGGCTTG
>JBJTGN010000200.1:0-2136 GCA_046093905.1 Actinomycetota bacterium | reverse complement strand
AATCGAGACATCGACTGTGAGCGGCCGTTCTGGATTGTTCAGCTCACCGCCCAGAATCTCCCCGGTGTCGAAACGCAAGATCGAGACTGCCATCGCCCGATCCGAGCCTTGCGTTCGGAGAACATCACAGTAACCAGCCTTGGTCGCGCCGTACTCGGAGACGTCTTCTTCAGTGACCACCGGGCGTCCAGCGAGTTCGATGATGATGTCACCCGGTTCGATACCGAGGTCACTCGCGGGACTCCCCGCACGGACCCCGCTCACCCACAGTCCTGCATAATCCTCGCTGGCAAAGGCGAATCCGTTGACACCAATTGCTTCTCGGTCCTGGCCAGTGGCAAGTTCAGCAACGACTTCTTCAGCCAGAGCCGCCGGGATGGCGAAGAACTGCGATGTTCCCGTTCCAGCATCGAAGTTGGCGTAGTTGACACCAATGACACGTCCATCCTCGGACACCAATGGCCCACCAGAATTACCCGGCTGGATATTGGCGTCGTGCTCGATGGTGTACTCGATCGACGACCAATTGGTGTCACCGTCTGCCTTGGCCTTCACGACACTGCCACGGGTCAAGGAGTACTCGGGATCGCCGAGTGGGAATCCCGCGGCCCATGCGTCGAGACCCGGCTCGACTTCGTCTCGATACCAGTCGAGGAAGGGATAGCCGTCTCCAGTCAGATCCAGAACGGCAAGATCGTCACACTCCGACACACCCAGGATGCGCGCATTCTTCGGGCGATCTTCACCTTCGAGATACACCTCGAGGCTCCCCGCACCTTCGACAACGTGCTGATTCGTCACGATCAGTCCGTCGTCAGAAATGAGAAATCCCGTACCGCTACCCGAGAATGCAGTCTGGCCGAAATCGGGATCGCGAAAACTCCCCTCGGCGACTATTCGAACAACTGCTCGCGACACGTCTGTCTTGTCTGCGATGTCACTCGATCCACCCGGGCGCTCGGAGGATCCAGACCCTCCGCACGCTGCCAGTGTGACGATGCCCGCGAGGACAACTCCCATTCGAACTCGCACCACGACCTCCCGTGTACGTCGAAGCCCCGAAACATCGAACCCTAGATCGCGTCGTCGAACTTTTCCCACATGGATCCCGGTTGGCGTCGGGTCACATCGACGTTGAACTCTCCTATCAGGGTAACAAAACGATCTGCGGTGACGGATCCCTCGGAACAATCAAAATCCCACTTGGTCAGTACGGTTCGCTCCATGTCCTTCACCCTCGAAGATTTGACTGTTCCTGCCCCACCGCCATCGGCAGCCGACTGGAATTCAGATGGAGTCGTCATCATCAAATCGTTCATGCCTGAAAAGGAGATGCGAAGGTATGAGAAGTATTGGCTGAAGCACAACAAGGATCGACCAGGTGGCTGGCACGACCCTGTCCCATACATGCGCCACAAGAAAGTCCTGAACTTCTTCTCCCACGGACCGCTCGCCGAACTACTCGAGACGCTGATCGGCGAACCAGCCGGGGTCCACCTCAATCTCACTGGTTGGAGAAGTACCGAGCGCGATTGGCACCAAGACTCGTACCTCAATCCTGACCACGTCGGCGACTTCTATGCGGCCGTATGGATTGCGCTCGATGAAATCAGTCCCGACTCGGGTCCGTTCCAATACGTCCCCGGTTCGCATCGATGGCGTCAGGTCACTCGCGAGAAGATCCTCTCGGCCCTCGAACCCCACGAGCGAGACCACATTTGGACCAAACACTCGGAACGAATCCTGACTCCCCTTTTCGAAGCTGAGATTGCTCAGAGCGGCACCAACATCGTGACTCACGCGCCGAGCAGAGGCGACGTATTGATCTGGCACGGTCGATTGATGCACCGTGGCTCCCTACCTCGTATCCCTGGAATGGAACGGCGCAGCGCAATTGCCCATTACTCGGGGATCAACCATCGTCCAGACATGCCGGCAGCGAGACGCACCAAGAACGGCGGCTGGTAGTTCCCCATCGAAATCGACCTCAAAACCTACTACGGATGAGATCTGAGAGAGGCGACGCTGGGAATCGAACCCAGGTAGAGGGCTTTGCAGGCCCTTGCCTAAACCACTCGGCCACGTCGCCAACCGATCGGCGAACCGAACGGGAACTCTGAGCCTAGCCGAGCCCCT
>JBJTGN010000199.1:0-1662 GCA_046093905.1 Actinomycetota bacterium | reverse complement strand
TCGACGAGCACCTTCGGCTCTCGATGACATCGCTGATCTCGATGGAGCAATCGTCATCGGAGACGTGGTTCTCGATCCCGGTCAACATCGCGTGATGGTCCGATCGACGGAGATCTCGATGCCTCTCAAGGAATTCGAGCTGCTGCACGTCCTCATGGCGACTGCTGGTCGAGTGGTGTCTCGTGAGAGCCTGATCGACAGAGTGTGGGGGAGTGACTACGTCGGGGATACGAAGACTCTGGACGTTCACGTCAAGCGACTTCGGGCCAAGGTCGAGGTCGATCCCTCGAATCCGACATGCATCGTCACGATCCGAGGGCTGGGTTACAAGTTTCAGAAGTCCTGATCGGTGCCATCGAAACTGGTCCATCACCGGAGAGGTGCAACGCCCAGAGGAACGGGTAACACCTAAAGTGGATCCGTGAGCGACTCGAACCCGCACAAGGACTCCGAGTCGCAGAATTCTTCGTCGGAGTCGAGGGCAGCGAAATTGCCGGGCCGCGGGAGTGGCAGCGATTACGTTCCACCCCGCTCGCAGCATCGATTCGTGCCACAACCTTTCACCCGACTCGTTCGAGTGCACGCAATGATGGCCGCAGGCGAAGCCGCGATGGCGGTGGCGTTGGCGGATTCGCTCTTCTTGTCCATCACACCAGGTGAAGCTCGCAGCCGAGTACTTCTCTTCCTTGGAATCAGCTTCGCCCCTTTCGTCGTTCTGGCTCAGTTCATCGGCCCTGTCATCGATCGGATTCCCGGCGGACGCAGACTTCTCGTCACGCTCATCGCAGCAATTCGCGGTGTCGTGATGGTGCTGATGGTCTCGCAACTCGATTCCTTGCTGCTGTTCCCGTTGGCATTCCTGGCAATGGTGCTCAACAAGACGTATGCAGTTTCGAAGTCGGCCCTCGTGCCGTCACTTCTTCGATCAGAGCGCGATTTGGTACAAGCCAATGCAAAGTTGGGTGTCACCGCCGGCATTGTCGGGTTCGTCGCAGCTGTTCCTGCCGGCGTGCTGAGCGTGATCTCGCCCAAGTTGACCCTTCTGTTCGGCGCCATCATCTTCGGACTCGCCGCAGCAAATGCTCTTCGCCTCCCGAAGCGTTCCGTCGCAGGGGATGCTCCAGCCGAAGCCGAGATCAGAGAACTGCACCAGCCGGGGGTGGTGATCGCCGTCTCAGCGATGAGCCTCGTGCGCGCGAGTGTGGGTTTCATCTTCTTCCACTTGGCGTTCTGGTTCGCTGATCCGCAACGCGCCGAAGTCGTGGGACTTGCGACCAATGGCCGGTGGACGCAGATGCGATATCACTTCGGACCGCAGTTCGGGACGATGTGGTTCGGAATCGCCGTCAGCATGGCTGCAGTTGGATCGCTGTTCGGAAACATGAGTGCCAAACGACTCAGTCGAGTCGAGCGCATCGAATATCTGATCGTCGGCGGCCTCGTCCTGATCGGTGCAGCGGGCGTCTTCACTGCACTCACGTCGACGACGGTCACTGCGCTCTTGTTGATGATGTTCGTGAATTATGCAGCGGCAGTCAGCAACATGGCATTCGAGACGATCGTGCAGCGCGATGCACCGGATGCAAACCGAGGCCGAGCACTGGCGAACTACTACACGCGTTTCCAGTTGATGTGGGTCGCAGCCGGAATCATTCCCGTCCT
>JBJTGN010000198.1:0-1930 GCA_046093905.1 Actinomycetota bacterium | reverse complement strand
GACGGATCTCGACGTTCTCACTCGGTATTGGGAGCGCCTGGTGAACGGGTCCGCCCAAAACGTCGGCCTCGTCGGCGACACGCAGTCCGGCAAGACGATGCTTGTGGAGGTGATGGCCCATTTGCTGGCCGGCAAGCTTGGTCTCACGAAGCCGCTTCCGGTGTTCACGTTGAGCGGGTCGTCGGCGATCACCGATCACGATTTGTTCGGCCAGTACCGGCCCGTTGTCGAAGACGGTGGTGAACGTCTCGTGTGGATGGAAGGCATCGTCGCTCTCGCATGTCGAGTCGGTGGAATCCTGTATCTGGATGAGATCAACGCGCTGCCGGGAAATGTGACAGCTGCACTGCATCCGGTGCTCGATGATCGTCGCCAGTTCGTGAACGTGCGGCATCCGGTGTCGAATGGCCATGGTGGGTACGTACCCGAGGTGGTGCCGGTGTCGCCACTGTTGTGGTGCGTGTGCACCTACAACCCGGGCTATGCCGGAATGGGAAAGACGAATGAGGCGTTCGCCAACCGGTTCCAGTGGCTCGACTGGGGTTACGACATGAACGTCGAAAAGAAGCTGGTCAAGATGGCTGGGGTGCGCGTGTTGGCACTTGCATTGCGTAATGCGCGTGCGGTGCGAGCGATCACGACGCCCATTGGCACATCGGCATTGCAGCGGCTCGAGGCAGATCTGCACACGTTCGGAATCGAGTACGCGTTGTGGGCGTTCCTCGGTCAGTTCAACAGCGACTCCGAGCGAGCCAAGGTGGAAGCGATCATCAACGAGCGCGGTATCGACTCGATGTTGCTCGCCGATCTCGGCACGGCGGAGGAGGTGGCCTGAAATGGCAACAACTCGCACTAGACGCCGTCAGCCGGTGGTGATCGCCAAAGAGGACCTGCAACAGCACCGCACGCGGACGATGCAGACGCTTCGACGCGATGCCCGAGTACATCGGGATCGGGTTCGGCAAGAAGCGTTGAACTCACTCGAGCGATCCAAGCAGGTCAAGGTCGCGGACGACTATTCACCGGTGTCTCTTGCGCATTCGATCCTCGGGTCGGTGCACAAGATCGTGACCCCGACGCTTGCGTCTCTCGGGCTCGAGACAAGTCTGAATCTGACGGTGGTCGGAGGCTGGGCTCAGCATTGGCTGAAAGTCGACACGAACTATCGCACCATCAATCTGGAGATGGCGTTGTATCGGATGCCGACTGGCATTCCCGATTCGAAGTGGATCGCCCACATCATCACGACTGTTAAGGGACTCATCTATCACGAGGCCGGCCACATCCTGTACAGCATCCCATTCGCTGATTTCTTGTCGAGAGCCCGTGACCAGAGAGCCGATGTTCCGTTGGTGTCCAACCCGGCTCCCGGCGAGGTGGATCTCACCCCGTTATACGGCTGGGCGTATGCGATCCTCGACGACCAGCGCATGGAATCAGCACTCGTGCGCGATTCCCGCGTGTTCGGCGATTATCTGACGACGGCGATCGTGACGATGGTGGTGGAAGTCGCAGCGAGCACGAACGCTCTCGGCGATATCTGGCCGATGGTGTGCGGCCGGACGTACATGCCTGATGACGTGTTGTTGGATCTGCGATCTCGAGCGTTTGCTCATGCACGTGAGTATGGGCTGCTGGATGAGTTGACCGTGATCGAGCGTGAGGTGAAGGTATTCAAGAGCGCCCCGACTGAGCGGGAGATGTTCGAGTCACTCGAGCGGATCCTGCCGGCCATGCAAGCCTGGTTCACCGGTCGGCGCACCTACACCGCTTTGCAATACAGCTCGCATCGCCCGCATGCTCCGCGCATCGTCTCGCATCACCAGCGTGATACAGGTTCTCCTGACCCTGCACGATCAGCAACTCAGGACGAGTCTCCCGTATTCGAGGATCAGCCGTCATCCGGACCGGCCGGGGGCGGAACGGATGG
>JBJTGN010000197.1:0-15301 GCA_046093905.1 Actinomycetota bacterium | reverse complement strand
GTGGAAGAACTGTCGAAACTCGGAGCCGACATCCGCACCGATGGTCATCATGCGATCATCCGCGGCGTCAGCGGATTGCGGGGCGCAGCGGTATCGGCTCCCGACATCCGAGCGGGTGCGGCGCTCTTGGTCGCAGGGCTCGCAGCCGAGGGTCGCACCATCATTTCTGGTGTCGAGCACATCGATCGCGGTTACGACGACATCGTCGGACGTCTACGCGGAATCGGAGCGGCTGTCGAACTCACTTCGGTCGATGTCGCCTGAGGATCCTCGTTCCGAATCGTTCGACTCCGCTGCCGAAACCTTCACCTGAGCATCGATTCGCCTCTTGACGAGAGCAAGCAGTCCGACGATCACGACAATCGGACCAGCAACGAGGAGGATCTCATCCCATCCTCCTTGGTGGGCCAGGACGGGGTGGAACGAGACACCGGGCACTGCAGCGTTACTCATAAAGTTCATGTCTCGATGACTTCTTTCGAACGTCCTCTGGGGGCTCTTTCCACGCAGCGCGCCGCGCCAAGTCAGGGTACCGCTGCGAATCCGCCTCTGACAGAGGTTCCTTGGCACGATGACCGTACGATTCAACCGTACGATTCATGATGTCTCGAACAGATCGACGACACATTTCGAACCCCCAACGATTTCAGGCCCAACGATTTCAGGTACGGACGTGACGACCACAATGCGAACCCAGGTCGAAGAGACCATCGAGGCAATTCGCCCCGCTCTTCAAGCCGATGGCGGCGACATCGAATTGAAGGGTGTCGACGAGGAGACAGGAATCGTGACGGTGACATTGATCGGTGCCTGCGGAACATGTCCGGCATCGACCCAGACCTTGAAGCAGGGAATCGAAAGAATCATGCGCGATCGAGTCGATGGCGTCGCCGAAGTGGTGAATGTGTGAGTCGTCGGGAGCGTGACCCCGAAATCCTCTTCACAGCAGCTATCGAAGGGGCTCGAAGTGCGCTTGCGCGTCTGCTGTCGATGATCGAGCGCGGCGGAGATGCGGCACGTGCAATTGGCAGGCTGTCGTATCCAAGAGGCGGAACCTGTTACACAGTCGGGCTGACCGGCGCACCAGGAGCGGGCAAGAGCACTCTCACGTCTGCGGTGATCGGTCACTTGCGGCGAATGGATCTCGAGGTTGCTGTTCTGGCAATCGATCCATCATCTCCGTTCACTGGCGGAGCGATTCTCGGTGATCGAGTTCGGATGCAGGATCATGCAACCGATCGCGGAGTCTTCATCAGATCGATGGCGACGAGAGGGCACCTCGGCGGTCTTTCGCTCGCTGCTCCGGAGGCAATCCGGCTTCTCGATGCGGTCGGACGATTGTGGGTGCTCGTCGAGACGGTCGGTGTCGGCCAAGTCGAAGTCGAGATTGCTGGTAAGGCCGATACGACGGTCGTCGTTGTCAATCCCGGTTGGGGCGACTCGGTCCAGGCGAACAAAGCAGGGTTGATGGAGATTGCCGACGTCTTCGTGATCAACAAGGCTGATCGCAAGGGTGTCGACGAGACACGGCGTGATCTCGAGCAGATGCTCGATCTGTCGGATCTGCCGCACGGGGCGTGGCGACCTCCGATTGTGGCAACGATTGGCTCCACCGGAGAGGGTGTGCCGGATCTGTGGGACGCGATTCAGCAGCACCGAGAGTTCATCACGACGAGCGGCGAACTCGAACGGCGACGTCATTTCCGCATGCGTGAGGAACTGCGAGAGATCGTGGCACGGCGATTGGAACAGCGAGCTCGGGAAATCTGCACCGGTGAGCGATGGGACCAACTGCACGCAGATGTCGTGAACCGAAGAATCGATCCTTGGGGTGCCGCAGACGAAATGTTGAAGGGCGTCGGAGCCTGACGTTTGGTCGATCGGCTCGGGTACGGTTCGGACATGGAATCTCTCGTCCTCGTCGATCGTCGCCCTGATGGAGTTGCCGTCGTCACGTTGAACAATCCGAAGGTCAACGCACTGTCACAGGCTGTCCTCGATCAACTTCATCGAACAGCACTTGAGTTGACGGCGAATCCCCCCGGTGCAGTTGTCATCACAGGTGGTGAACGCATCTTTGCTGCTGGCGCAGACATTTCCGAATTCGGAGGACCAGCAGAAGCGTCGGTCATCGGAGAGACTTTTCACCGAGCGTTGAATGCAGTTGCTGCGATCCCTCGATTCGTGATTGCGGCAGTCACCGGTTACGCCCTCGGCGGAGGATGTGAACTTGCTCTCGCATGTGACTATCGGATTGCGGGCGAGAAGGCCGTCTTCGGACAGCCCGAGATTCTCCTCGGCATCATTCCCGGTGGCGGCGGTACTCAACGTTTGACTCGGACTGTCGGATCGAGTCGGGCCAAGGAATTGATGATCACTGGGCGTCAAGTCAAAGCCGACGAAGCCCTCAGAATCGGACTCGCAGATGAGCTCGTTCCGCAGGACGACGTTCATTCTCGTGCGTTGGCGTTGGCGAGCGAGGTTGCTGCTGGAGCAACGGTCGCACAGGGCATGATCAAGGCTCTCGTCGACACGGGTACTGCGACGTCACTCGCGAGTGGACTCGAGGAGGAGTTGCGCAAGTTCGCCGATGTCTTCACGACCCAGGACGCCCGCACCGGCGTGAAGAGCTTTCTCGAGAACGGTCCCGGAAAGGCAACGTTCAGCGGTCGATGACGGTGTCGCGTTCACAATCAGAGCAACCGAATCCGGCACAGTCGACGGTTCGTCCGCCGCATTGGTGGAGCGATGAATCGCTACGGCCAATGATCGTGGCCTGCCTCACCTTGAGTACCGCTGTCGGCGTCTTCGGCGTGTCGTTCGGCGTCGGCTCTGTTGCCGCTGGCGCAAGTGTGTTGCAGACGTGTGTGATCTCGCTCGTTGTCTTCACGGGAGCCTCGCAGTTCTCGGCTGTGAGTGTCATCGGTGCAGGAGGATCCATCGGGTCGGCCCTCGGTGGAGCGTTGCTTCTCGCAGCACGCAATGGCGTCTACGGGATGGCGATGTCCAGGCGGCTCGATGGCGGACTCGGGCGAAAGATCTTGGCCGCTCAGTTGACTATCGACGAGACGACTGCCATGGCAGTCGCTCAGCCGACTCGACGCGAGCAGCAGATCGCCTTCTGGCTCACAGGTGGGGCGTTGTATGCGTGCTGGAACCTCGGGACGTTGATCGGGGCGCTTGCCGGTTCGGCGATCGATCCAGAGACCTACGGGCTGGACGTCGCATTCCCGGCCGGGTTCATCGCGATGATCTGGCCGCTCATGACCCGAATCGAAGCCCGTTTGGCCGCCATTGTCGGAGCAGCAATCTGTCTGGTCGCCGTTCCTTTCACACCTGTGGGTGTTCCGATCCTGCTCTCAGTCATCGGAATTCTCGTCGGTCTTCGCCAACCGTCGAGCGGCGGCGAGTTGGCAGTGGAGGTCCGGTCGTGACGTGGACTCTGATCCTGCTTCTTGCTGTCGGCGCCTATGCCTTCAAGTTCACCGGGCTGGTCATCATCGGAGCCCGAACACTTCCACCAGTTTTCGAACGATGCCTCGCGCTGATACCGGCAGCTGTCATCAGCGCATTGATCGTCAAGGACACGCTCACGAGCGGACAGGAGATCGTCCTTGATGCACGAGCTGCAGGTATTGCAGTCGCAATGATTGCTGCTTGGAGACGCGCGCCGTTGATCGTTGTCATCGTTGTCGGAGCAGCAGTGACGGCTGCCGTCCGCCAAGTGGCCTAGAGCTCAGCCCTCTTCGAGAAGGCTGCGCAACATCCACGCGGTCTTCTCGTGGATCTGCATCCGCTGAGTGAGGAGGTCGGCTGTGGGTTCGTCGTGGGCTTCGGCAACGATGGGAAAAGTTTCGCGGGCGGTGCGAACCACCGTTTCTTGTCCGATGACGAGTTCGCTGATCATGTCGCGAGCCGACGGACTCTTCGGGCCCTCGGTGATCTTGGTCAGAGCGGCGAATTCGGAATACGTTCCCGGCGCCTTCACGCCGAGTGCGCGGATTCGCTCAGCGATCAGATCGACCGCGAGTGCGAGCTCGTTGTACTGAGTCTCGAACATCAGATGCAGGGTCTGAAACATCGGCCCGGTGACGTTCCAGTGGTAGTTGTGCGTCTTCAGGTAGAGCGTGTAGGTGTCGGCGAGAAGATGCGAGAGACCCTGGGTGATCTGAAGGCGAGCCTCGGGTGAGATGCCGAGATCGACGGACGGGGAAACGGTGGGAGTTGCCATACGCCAACCAACATACTCCCGAGTCGATGGAGAGTTCCCTGGTCGGACGCTCTCAGGCGTCGTGCATGGCGAAGGTCACTGGCACGGAATCATGTGCGCCGACCTCGGATTCAGGCAGCGGCGTCGACGAGGCGCTTCAGGCTCTTCAGATTTCGGCGCCAGATGGCCTTCATGACGAGATTTCCGCCGACGACTTCCCCAACCGGACCGCCGAGCCACCACGGGAAGGTCAACTGCTCACTCCATGTGAAGCGAGTTCGCTGCCCTTCATCGAGAGGTGCGAGCGTGAAGATGCCGGTGCCGGTGACGACTCCGGTGTGGCGAACGCCCATTGCCTGCTCCGGAACCCATTCGGTGATCTCCATCTGATCCGTGAGTCGGATGGGACCAACCTTGGTTTCACAGGCGAACGATGTTCCGACTCCGCGGGTTTGTTCGGTGTGGAAGCGAATCGCAACGGCGTCGGCCATCCAATCGACGTGACGTTCGATCGGTTCGACGATCTCCCAGACTCGAGCCGGGGTGGCATCGAGATCGATGGACACGGTGATTCGGCTCATGGTCGCTCCAATGCGTCTTTCGTGGGTCGTTCGTCAGGTCGTCGACTGCGTCGGTGAGACCCGGCGTAATTCTCCCGCTGCTTGCTCGGGCGGGACGATGTTGATCATTACGCCGGTTCCGCGTTCGAAACCGGCAACGGTCGTCAATTTCGGGAAGAGGTGGACGTGCCAATGGAACGATCCATTGTGGTGGTGAGGTGCAGTGTGGAAGACGAGATTGAAAGCGACATCCTCGAAGAGCTGATTGAGATGGACGAGTGAATCGCGGATCGCGCGGCCGACCCCCGCAAGCATCTCGTCATCGGAATCCGGGAGGTGCATGTCATGGGACCGAGGGATGATCAACATCTCGTACGGCGATCCACTCCACCACGGGCAGACGACGACAGCTTCATCGGTTGCGAAGACCACACGCTCGCCTGAGATCAACTCGGCTTCGACGGTGGCGCACAAGATGCATCCGCCTTCGAAACGAACGAAGGCCCGCTCTTCGTCGAGAATCTCGCCCGGCACGACCGGCAGGCCGAGCAGTTGTCCCTGTGGATGCGACAGCGAGGCACCCGCCTCACGACCGTGGTTGACGATCGCCTGGGTGTAGCGGATGTTGTCCGTCGCAGCGTGGTCGAGAAGTCGATGCTTGAGAACGGTCATCATCTCGGCACACGACTCGTCGCTGAACGAGTCGATCCGGTCGGTGTGACTCGGTGTGAACACGAAGACCTCGTGTGTGCCGCTGGCCTCGGCCATGACGTGTACGGGACCGAGATTGCGAACTGCGAGAGAATCCTCGCCGTCGAAGGCCGGATACAAGTTCGGGATCACGCGCATGCGCCAGTCGTTATCGGGTCCAACGGATTCGAGCACCCGCAATGTGGCGTCTTCGTTGCCCGGGCAGAAGGGGCATGGACGGGAGGGTCCGGATTCGACGGTCGGAGTACGGGATGCGAAGTCCGTCGGGCGCAAGGCCCGTTCGGCGACAACAGTCACCCATCGTCCGGTGAGAGGGTTGAGGCGTAGCTGGCTCACGGTGAGATCAGGATAGGAGATGGATCACCGGTTTGCCGTTCATGATCATGGCGATCGAGAAGATGCCGACCACGATCGGGTCGAACATCTCGCTGCAGTTCAGGGTCATGTGCCCCGAAGCGAATAGACGGACACATGGCTGGCCGAATCCGCTGCGAACGGATCTCGGTGCATGTTCTCCCAGCGATGACGCACAACGAACCCGGCAGCTGCGGCCATCGAATCGATTTCATCGACGGTGCAGTAGCGGATTCTCCACGGACGAAGTCGGACGCCTTGCGCTTCGGTGATTTCGACGAACTGGCCTTCGACGATCTGTGAAGTCGGGTCGTGAACGTCGATGGAAAGGACGACGCGGTCGACATCGAGGGAGCGAACGCGCACCGTGTCACCTGCGGGCCGTTCGACATCGGGAATGGCAGCTTCGATGACGAACAGGTCGCCGGGTGTCAGTCGCTTGGCGACTTCGGCGAACAAGCGCCGCTGGGCCTCGATCGAACCGAGACTGAAGAATGTGTTGTAGGCAATGAACACGACGGGGAACGTTCGAGATGGCAGATCCTCCACCATGTCGCCATGGATGATGTCGATCGGGTGACCCTTCTCCGATCCGCGTGCGAGAACATTGGCTCGCAGTTTGTCCAACATGGCTCGGCTCGAGTCGATTCCCGTGACTCGTGCTCCGGTTTCGGCGAGTTCGAGGGCCAGGCGACCGGTACCGACACCCAGTTCCAGGAAGGGCCCGTCACCACCCAGTTCGCGCAAGGTGGAGACGGTCCGAGCAACGTCACTGACGTCTCCGTACCACGAGTCATACACATCAGCGAAGGAGTCCCCATACGAGGAGGGCTCGAAACCCTTCACGGCTTCCTCCACCCGAGTGTGAACACCGATGTCCGAGGTCGAGTTGTTGATTCCGTCGAGTCCGTGACGTTCGCTGAGCGGGACCACGGGCGAATCTGCACAGGTCGAACGGTACTCTGAACCCGTGTCCAGTCCAGTCGTCCACTCCGATTCGACGAACTCACAGTTCGTGTACCTGGATCATGCGGCGACGACTCCGATGCGTGCTTCAGCGATAGCTGCGATGCTGCCGTTCCTCTCGGACCAGTTCGCCAACCCTTCTGGATCTCATCGATTCTCACGCCAGGCGCGACGTGCTCTCGACGAATCCCGTGACGTGGTCGCCGACATCGTCGGGTGCAAACCGGGTGAGGTCGTCTTCACGGGGTGCGGTTCGGAGAGTGACAATGCGGCGATCACCGGAATCGTGCGTCGTCGTGGGGGAGTGGCTGTGTGCTCGGCGGCAGAGCATCATGCTGTTCTTCACTGCGTCGAACATCTCGGTGGACGGATCGTTTCCGTCGGAGCGAACGGTGTGGTGGACATCGATGATCTCGAGCGTGTCGTGCAGAAGGAATCGTCGACGAATCGCGTCACGAGCGTTGCCATCATGGCGGTCAACAACGAAGTGGGTTCGGTGACGGATCTGAAGGCAGTGTCCCGCGTGGTGCGTCGACTTGCTCCTGACGCTGTACTGCACACCGATGCGGTTCAAGCGGTGTGCTGGCTCGACTTGCGAGAGATCTGGCCTCACGTCGACACCATGGCGCTCAGCGCCCACAAATTCGGAGGACCGAAGGGCGTGGGCATCCTGGTCATCCGTGACGGAATCACGATCGATCCGATCATCCTCGGGGGAGGGCAAGAGCGCGACCGCCGCAGCGGAACACACAACTTGCCGGGAATCGTGGCGACGGCTGAAGCTCTGCGCCTCACCGATCAGGAACGATCCGACGAGGTCGAGCGAATCAGCGGTCTTCGTGACCGCTTGTGTTCAGCGCTCTCGACGATCGACGGTGCACATCCGACGATTCCCGATGGTGCCGCAGTTCCTGGTGTCGTCCACATGTGTATTCGCGGTATCGAAAGCGAAGCTCTTCTGTACCTGCTCGACGAAGCTGGAGTGTGCGCGTCTGCTGCATCGGCGTGCGCGAGTGGAGCAATGGAACCGTCCCATGTCCTCGCGGCGATGGGCGTGGAACGCGAACTTGCAATGGGTGCCCTCCGACTGAGTCTTGGTCACACGACCACACAAGAAGATGTGGATCGGGCAGCAACGGCTGTGATCGCTGCTGTGGAGCGTCTTCGCTCACTCGGATCGCGATCGAGGGCAACATCGTGAAGGTTCTCGTCGCAATGTCGGGTGGAGTCGATTCATCGGTGGCCGCTGCGCTCTTGCGCGATCAGGGTCACGATGTCGTGGGTGTGACGATGCGTCTTTGGGGTGGAGAGAGCGACACAGGCTGTTGCAGCGTGAGCGATGTCGATGATGCTCGACGAGTTGCCCAACAACTCGACATCGACCATTTGGTGTTCAATTTCACCGATGACTTCCACGCCGCAGTTGTCGAACCCTATGTCGCAGATCATGTACGAGGAGTGACTCCGAATCCGTGCATCGAGTGCAATCGGCACCTCAAGTTCGATCGATTGCACGAGCGTGCGATGGCTCTCGGCTTCGACGCGATTGCAACTGGCCATCACGCCCGGATCGTCGAGATCGACGGCAAATGTCGACTGGCGCGCGGGCACGATCGCGACAAGGACCAGAGCTATGTCGTGCACATGCTCGATCAGGAGCACTTGCGGCGGACGCTCTTTCCGGTGGGCGACATGACGAAATCCGATGTGCGCGAATACGCCCGTCGACTCGGGTTGCGCACTGCATCGAAGCCGGACAGTCAAGACGTCTGTTTCATCACGTCGTCTCGAGATGCCGAAGGCCGAACAGGGCGAGTGAGTTTCCTCGGACGCCGCATCCCTCTTCACCAGGCCGACATCGTCGACGAACAGGGGAATCAGGTCGGCACAGTCGACGCAGTTGAACTCGTGACTCTTGGTCAGCGGCGCGGTGTGGGCGGAGGTGGCGGGACGAAGCGATTCGTCGTCGACGTCGATGTCGAGGCACGCAAGGTCGTCGTTGGCCCCGAGCCGTTGCTGCAGGTGGGCGAAGAGATCGTCGACCATGTGACGTGGAGTAGCAACCCAGTCAGCGGCCGAGTATGGGTTCAGTGCAGTGCCCATGGTGAGCCGCGATCTGCAGAGATCGAACTGATGGATGCCGAGACCGTCGTTGTTCGCTGGATGGTTCCCGAGCGGCGTATTTCTCCGGGACAGAGTGCCGTGTTCTACGACCCGACCGGAGAATTCGTGCTCGGTGGCGGAGTTGTTCGCTCCCTGCGCACTGCTATTTCTTCAGCGCACTGAGTGCACGAGCGATGCGAGTCGGGCACACCCGGGCTGAGCTGACGTGAAATGCTCGACCGCCGGGGTGATCCTTGGTGGGCGACAGGATGACAGTTTCCGGATCCTTGAGTCGAATCACGATTCCGGTCGAACGCAAACCGCCGCTGAGATCGAACGGTTCGTCGCTGCCGTTGTTTGATGGTCTCCAGACGTCGATGTCGACGACCGAACGTCGCGGGAACATGGACGTCTCGGTGAGGAGAACGTGGTCGTGGACGACGAGCCCTGCGGGTACCTCGACGAGCCATCGTTTCGAATAGCGGTGGAAGCGTCGGGGGAGGATGGCGCAACCGGACGCAGCGATGGCCAGGAAGATCGCTCCGATGACTGTTCCTGTGATCGCAGCACCGATGAGAAGAATCGCTCCGACGGCGGCGGTTGCAAACCAGATGAGCCAGGCCAGAACCATGACGACGAGAGATGATCGCGGGCAGCGTAAAGGGAACCGCTTTTCGTCGCCGTAGGCAGAGCACTGCACGAAATATGCGCCCGTCTCCGCACTCGCACTCAGAACTGCCACGATCGCACTGAGCGACAGGGCAATGATCGAACCGAGGTTCGCGCCAGCTGCGATCGAAACCAAGACGAGAGTTGCCAGATGAGCAGGAGCCGCAAGTCGCAGCGCAGTCAGCGACGTACTTGCGGGGACGAGCACACTCAGCAGCACGATTGCCCACAAGGACCACAACGCGGCTGAAGCAAGAATTCGATGACCGCTACCCAGTCTCTCGAGAACGTCTCTCGCGAGTGGGACTGCGAAACCCAGTCCGACGACACTCGCTCTGAGTAGCCGAACGATGATGACATCGACACGAGTGTGCATTCGTCACAAATCCTAGGTGTTCGACCGTTTGGAGGTTGTCATGATTTCGTTCTCGATTGTGCCCGGTCAGCGGAGTCCTGCTACGACAGAGGTCGGGAGGACGCAGGACAATGGGTGCAATCGATGCAGCGACTTTGGCGAAGCTGATGAACGGCGGCACCGTCACGGGTGTCGGCAGTCTGCCTCACCGCAATGTGTCCAGCGGTGTCGATGCAGCGTGTGCCGGCATGGATGTGCCTTTCATCCCGACTTTTCCACGTCTCAACCCGTCAGAGGGAATGATCGCCCAGGCCGTCATGGGGATGGCGGGAATCAGCGTCGGCCAGTACGGATCGCTCCTCGTCGACACGGCTCGAATCGACCCGCAGGCTCCGGTTGTGACCGATCTCGCCCACGGAGCTTTCTCCGGCTATCGAGCGACTCTGGATCGCCTGGCGAGGCAGGATGGCGAAGCACAGGTCTCCACTCTCAAATGGCAGTTCATCGGACCGGTCACTCTCGGGCAGGCACTCGAGCGCGCAGGGGTCTCGCGTGACATTGCATTCGACGTAGCGATCAACGCGGTTCGTTCACACGTGGCCAACCTGTATGCGGAAATCGCCGCGGTCGCTCCTCGAGTCGTCCAGATCGTCGTGATCGACGAGCCTGATCTCACTTCGCTGATGAGCGAATCGTTTCCGATAGCCCCCGACACTGCGATCGACTTGATGTCGAGTGCGATGGCGGCGGTCGAGGGTGATGCCGTTGTTGGGCTGCACTGCTGTGCGCCGATCGACATCGTCCCCCTTCTCGCTGCCGGCCCTGCGATTCTCAGCATTCCTGTATCACGCCACCTCAGTTCCCATGCCGGAGCACTTGCAACGTTCCTCGAACGTGACGGGTTGATCGCATGGGGAGTCGTTCCGACGGATGGTCCTGTCATGGCGACGGCAGAGAGATCATGGCGCGGATTGAACAAGTTGTGGTGTGAACTCGTCCAAGAAGGCTGCGACGCTCTGCGTTTGTGGCGTCAATCGCTCTTCACCCCCGCTTGCGGTCTCGCCAATCACACGGTGACGACTGCGGACATCATCATGTCGCAGGTTCGTGAGATCGCTGAACGCATTCGCACTCAGGCGGTGGCAACTCGTCTCACGGTCGGAGCATGAGCACGTCGATCCACGAGAGGGCCGTTCTTCTCCGAAGCGAAATCGAGCGTCATCAACGTCTGTACTACGGTCAGGACGCGCCCGAAATCGCAGACGCTGAATACGACGCTCTGGTACGCGAGCTCGAAAAGCTCGAACGTGACCACCCGGAGGTCGTCACAGAGTCGTCGCCCACTCAGCGCGTCGGCGGTCTCGTCTCGACGACCTTTGCGTCGGTCGAACACCGAGTGCCGATGATGAGCCTCGACAACGCAATGGATCCGGAGGAACTCGGGGCATGGGGTGAACGGATCGTCAAGGCTTTCCCCGCCGAGACGTCGATCTCCTACATGTGCGAACTCAAGATCGACGGACTGGCGATCAGCATTCGCTACGAGAACGGCAGATTGGTGCAGGCAGCCACCCGAGGTGACGGTCGCACGGGTGAAGACGTCACTGCGAATGTTGCCGTCATCGAATCCGTTCCGAAAGTTCTCGAATCTGCGAGGGGTCGTCCAGTGCCCTCTGTGCTGGAGGTGCGCGGTGAGGTGTACCTGCCGATCGAGGCGTTCCATCGGCTGCGATTGGCCAAAGAAGCCGAGAACGTCGAGCGAATGGCAGCGGGCAGGAAGCCCGAACCGGTTCCGGTGAATCCTCGCAATGCTGGCGCCGGAAGCCTTCGACAAAAGGATGCGAGCGTCACCGCATCTCGCGGGCTGGCGTTCTGGTCGTATCAACTCGGCGAGATTGTGGGTGGTCCCGAGTTCGACTCGCATCATGCCACTCTCGAATATCTTGCCGATCTCGGCTTCCCGGTCAATTCTCACATCTCCATGAAGCCGTCCTTCGACGATGTCGCTGCATTCTGCGAACAGTGGCAGCGCGACAGGCATCAACTTCCGTACGAGATCGACGGCGTAGTGGTGAAGCTCGACAACTTGGGTCAGCGAGCTGCGCTCGGTTCGACTTCGCGGGCGCCGAGATGGGCGATTGCGTTCAAGTTTCCGCCGGAGGAGCGCACCACCAAACTTCTCGACATCCAGATCTCGGTCGGTCGAACAGGGCGCGTCACTCCTTTCGCAGTTCTCGAGCCTGTCTTCGTCGGAGGATCGACGGTGGCGATGGCGACTTTGCACAACGAGGATCAGGTTCGTCTCAAAGACGTGCGTCCAGGTGACACAGTGACGGTTCGCAAAGCAGGCGATGTGATTCCAGAGGTTGTCGGTCCGGTACTCGCGCTGCGCCCGAAGAGTTTGAAACCATGGAAATTTCCCGAGACGTGTCCGTGCCCTCTCGAGAGCCGGCTCGTGCGACCCGACGGTGAAGTCAACATCGTGTGCGTCGAATCCGGCTGCCCGAATCAGCGCGAACAACGCATCATCTATTTCGCATCTCGCACGGCGATGGACATCGAAGGATTGGGTGAACGGACCGTCCTGATGCTCGCTGACGCGGGTCTCGTCGTCGATCCGGGCGACATCTACTTCCTGACAACGGACAATCTGCTGAGTCTCGAAGGTTTCGCCCAGATCAGTGCGACCAAGTTGCTCGAGTCGATCGAGGCGTCCAAGGATCGACCATTGCCGAAGATTCTGACTGCACTCGGCATCAAGCATCTCGGGCCTGCGGCAGCTGAGGCTCTCGCAGAAGCGTTCGGGCATCTCGATGCAATCATGAACGCGAGCGAAGAGGAGTTGTCGACTGTCGAAGGAGTCGGACCGGTGATCGCCGAGTCGATCACGAGGTGGTTCTCACAACAGGAGAACAGGGCGTTCATCGACAAGCTTCGGCGCGCTGGAGTTCAGTTCGGTCGAGTCATGGTGTCGACGCTTCCGCGCACGCTGGACGGCAAAGCAGTCGTTGTCACCGGAACACTCGATGGCTTCGATCGTGACGGAGCCGAGCGAGCCATCAAGGATCGCGGGGGTAAGAGCCCCGGTTCGGTGTCGAAGAAGACCTTTGCAGTCGTTGTCGGCCGTGAGCCCGGAGCGAGCAAACTTGCAAAGGCAGAAGAACTGTCGATCCCAATTCTCGACGAAGCGGGATTCCTGACGGTGCTCGAGACTGGAGAGCTATCGACGTGATCGATCCGAAGCGAGTTCAGCTCACAGAACTTCGAATGACCAGGTGAAGCTCCGCGCCGTGGAGCGTCCCAGTTCGATCTTCCAAAAAATCACTCTGGCCTCGTGAACTCCGACGCCATATCTCTCGACAGGGGCTCCCTCTCGAGGTGAGAAGCGAATCAGGGAGTTACCCTGGTCATAGATCGCGGTCGGCGGAAGATCGACTTGTTGGCCAGGTTCGGCCATACCGCCCGAAACGTCTTCGAGTCGCGTCACAGGAAGTTCGATGCCGTCGAGAACGAGGACTGCTTCGTACCCGTCGGCGAGGTCGACAATGATCTCGGTCTGCGACAGGACCTGCCGATCGTTGGGTGCGGGTGAGATGTCCACGATCTCATCGGGATATCCGAGAGCGTCCCGACCGGTCGTGGCTGCGTTCAGACCGAGGATCACGAGGAGCAGCCCGATTGCGATACCCCCGCTGATGACGATCTGCTCGACGGTGACTTTTCGTCGGCGCGGCCGAGTCGGGAGAGCGGGCAGGGGAGCGTCTGATCCGGGGGAGTCTGTCGCGTCGGTCACGGCCTCATTGTGGCGTCAAATCAAGTGTTTTTCCCCGATTCCAGCCGAGTCCGCGGTCACAATGCCCGATGAGGGGCAGTAGTTTGGCAACGATGTCTGTTTTTGAAAACCACGATCCAGAGTCGCTGATCGGCTCGCTGATCGACGACCGTTTCCTTCTCGAATCCGAGCAGTCGAGATCCACGTCGTCGAACACGTATTTCGCAGTCGATGAGCGCACCGGTCAGGACGTGGTCTTGCGTCTGTTCTCGGCCACGGCCTCGCGCAACGACGGCACTTCGATCCTGCGCAGTGCAGCGGCGGCGGCCGGACTGCAACATCCGCACATCGTTCGCCCGACCGTCTACGGCTTCGCCGATGTCGACGGAGTCGACCGGGCCTATGTCGTCCATGAGCGGCTCCCGGGCGGAACCCTCCAGGACATGATCGACCGCAATCGACGCCTCACCCCGAGCCAGGCGCTCGTTCTCGGTGTGGAAGTCTGTCGGGCGCTCGACTTCGCCCACAAGCGCGGATTCGTTCACCACGCTCTGCGACCCTCGGCGATCATGTTCGGCGAGGACCGCAAGGCGCGTGTCGCGGATATCGGTATTGCATCGGTGGTGGCAGAGCGTTCATGGCGGAACACGTCCACGATCTCGATGGAGCGGGCGCGGTACGCGGCTCCGGAACAAGCGACGGGTGAACCCTTCGACGAGAAGGCCGACATCTACGCTTTGGCGCTGATCCTCGTCGAGTCCGTGACCGGCCAGGTTCCGTTCCTCGTCGATTCAGTCGTGGGAACTCTGTCGGCGCGAGTGGACAAACTTTTCCCGGTTTCGGCTGATCTCAGCGGACTGGCTGCCGTTCTCGAAAAGGCTGGTCGATCGGATTCCACCGAGAGGTCGACGGCCGCAGAGATGGGACGCGGCCTCGTACAAGCTGCACCGACTCTCAGCCGTCCGACTCCACTCCCGGTGGTCATGGCTGCTCTGAACGGATCGGAAGCCTCGCGTCGCGACCCGTCGGGAAGTATCCGCTTCGGTGACGACTCGAGTGCGACAATGTTCCGCCCCGCGATCGCCGGAGATCGTTCGGGAGGAACTGAACGACCACTGATCTCCACGGCTCCGAACGTCCCGGAGCGCAAGCCGAGTCCGGGTCGTCCAGTGATCGACGACACGCCGACTGGATCGCACCGAATGGTCATCCGCGGTCCAGTCGACACCTACGGCGGTGGTGACCCCAAGTACGTCGACCGTGGTTATGACGATCGCGGGTACGACGACGCCTATCTCGACCCACTCGATCCCGACGCGGTCGAAGGTCCCTCCATCGGTCGCTGGATCGTCGCCGCAGTGGCGGTGCTCGCTCTGATCGCCGGTGGTTACTTCGCGTTCAATGCAGTCCAGAGCAAGGCCTACTCCGTGCCGATGCTGTCGGGTCAGACCGAAGGCGCGGCCATGAACATGATCACGGAATACGGGTGGAACGTGCTGCCGATCATGGAATCGAGTCTGGATATTCCCGCAGGATCCGTGATTCGAACCGATCCGCCCGAAGGCTCGAGTTTGCGTTCGGGTGGCGACATGACGTTCTAC
>JBJTGN010000196.1:0-5776 GCA_046093905.1 Actinomycetota bacterium | reverse complement strand
GGGCTGCATTCCGCACACTGGATGTGACCGTGTCCCAGCCATCCGATCGTGACACGATGTAGCCGTGATCCGAATGACAGTGCGCCGAACACATCGAAGTCATGCTCTCTTTCGACAGCTGTTTCGGGGCGCTGGCATCATTGCGCTTTCCTTGGTATCGATTTCGCTTCCGTCGTTCACCCTGATGACAGATGGGGTTCGAGCATCGACGAGCGACGGTTTCGTCACGACTGTCGACGACACGTCGAATTCCGATGCTCCCGATTCGACTGCCAACGATTTCCTCGACCTCGAACGAAGCCTGACCGAGTGCATCAGTTCCAATCCGCCTCCGGGTTGCGGTCGCGCTCCAACGAGCCCGGGTGACCGAGGAGGCTGGCAGCAACTCGTGTTGTTCGGAGTGATGATGAGCGGGATCTCCGTCATCTTCTGGCGAGTCGCGCGTGCAGTACGACGACGCGAAGCTGCAGTTCAGCCGGAGTGAGCGCTCTCGACGACTTCTCTCACCAGTACGACTCGTCCGATCACGCAGAGCCAGAGGCGCGCACGAGCCGTCCCGGACGAGCACCAGTCGGCTCTCCGTCGGCGAACGTCTGAACTCCTGCGACGAACGTTGCTCGGTAGCCGTCGACTTTTTGCACGAGTCTTCGGCCCTCTGCCGGCAAGTCGTAGACCATCTTCGGCTCGTGGAGACGCAGAGCATCGAGGTCGATGATGTTGATATCAGCGCGCTTGCCCACTTCGAGACTTCCTCTGTCAGTGAATCCGTAAACGGTTGCTGTGCGCTGAGTCTGCAGGTGAATTGCCGTCTCGAGCGGGATGCGCTCACCTCGATGACGATCTCTGACCCAGTGGGTGAGGAGATAGCTCGGCATCGATGCATCGCAGATCAGTCCGCAATGAGCGCCGCCATCGGACAGACCGAGAACAGTCGTCGGATGGGTCATGAGCTCGCGAATCGCATCATGGTTGTGCTCCGAATAGCTGGCGAGCGGAACGAAGATCAGCGCCTCGCCATCCCGTTCGAGCATCCAGTCGAGCATGACTTCCTCGGGACGACGTCCTTCACGATCCGCAACTGCCCGCGCACTCGTCTCATAGGGGGGTTCGTAGTCGGGTGGGTCGCCGAGTGGGAACATCTGATCCCAGCGGGTCATCAGCGCTAGCGCGATCTTCTTGTCGGTGCTCGGTCCTTCGGTCACCAGACGTTCGCGTATTTCGGGATGTCGCATCGCGGCGATGCGATCTTGGAACGAGAGGTTCAGCAACTCGCGGTACGTCGGGTGTGTCACGAAAGGATGCAGCGATGATCGGAATCCGAAGAGCATTCCTGTCGGGCGGTTGCTCACCTGGGGCACGATGCGCAGACCGTGCTCGGCGAGTTCCGCTGCCTCGATCAGAGCCTCGCGATATCCATGCGGGTTCCCCGGGTTCTGTGCGAGTGCGTACGTGACCGTTGCGCCGGTGCGCTCGGCAACTTCACGCAGCCACCCGTCACGGGCTTCGTTCGGACCGTCGTCTCCCACCATTTCGACGACGCGATGTCCGACCTTGCCGATCGCATCACAGATTGCCATCAACTCGTCGGGCAGCGCGTGTGTTCCCGGAACGAGCCCGTGCTTGGAACGGTGCAAGATCGTTCGTGACGTCGAAAAACCGACCGCGCCAGCGCGCAGTCCTTCCTCCGCGAGTCGAGCCATACGAGAGATGTCGTCGAGAGTCGGCTCCTCATGGGCACGCTCGCCCATGACATAGGCGCGCAATGCTGCATGAGGAACTTGGGCTGCAACGTCGAGAACGCGCGGCATATCTTCGATTGCGTCGAGGTACTCGGGGAAAGACTCCCATTTCCAATCGATACCTTCGCTGAGCGCAGTTCCTGGAATGTCTTCAACACCTTCCATGAGTTCGATGAGGAACTGCTCTTCGCCTGGTCGTACGGGGGCGAAACCGACACCGCAGTTCCCCATCACCACCGTCGTCACTCCGTGCCAACTGCTCGGCGTCATCTCGGGGTCCCACGTGACCTGACCGTCGTAGTGCGTGTGAATGTCGACCCAACCCGGGGCGACGATCAGCCCGTGTGCATCGATCTCGCGAGCACCTTTTCCGCCGAGTCGTCCATTGTCTTGGGCTCCCCCGATTGCCGCGATCTTTCCATCGGAGATCGCGACGTCAGCTACGCGCGCCGGAGCCCCCGTTCCGTCGACCACCGTTCCCCCGCGAATGATCAGATCGAATCCGCTGCCCCCATGTGCCTGTTCACTCATGCGAGCACTGTAATGATGGTTCGCAGACCGATCTGAATCGAAGACGGTTCGCGAACTCCAGGCACCTAGCGATTGTGAAACTCGGGCGGGCGCCGTTCACGAAACGCCAATCGGCCCTCCACGGCGTCCTCGCTGTTCCACGCGGCAAGACGGGCACCTTCGACTCGTTCAGGTGTGACATCGGATCCCCCTGCACGTTCGATTGCCAGCTTGTGGGCAGCGACGGTCAGCGGTGCGCGAGCCGACCATTGATCGATGATGTCCATTGCCTCGACGAGCGCGTCGTCTGCGGAATCAGACGCGATCGTGCGGGCGAGAAACCCCGTCGGAAGGTCGGATGCCACCACAGCGTCACCAGTCAAGAGCATCGTTCGTGCAGTGCTCCAACCGACTTCGCGCGCCAGTCGCTCGACCGTCCACGCATCCACGGCGAGACCGAGCTTGGCCGCCGGAATGCCGAAGATGCTCTTCGTCGTCGCGATACGCACATCACAGGCCGCCGCGATCTGAAGGCCGGCGCCGAGCGCCGGGCCGTCCACGTACGCAATCGTGAGTCCCGACCACGACCCGAAACCGCGCAGTACACGCCCGAGGACATCGGTGAACTCGCCCAGTTCAGCCCCATCGAGATCGGCTCCACTGCAAAATGCCGGGGCAGTACCGCGCACGACGAGAGCACGACACCCTCGGCGGGTCGCCTCGTCCTGGGCGGACAGAATTGCCGACAAAGTGTCGAGGTCGACGGCGTTTCGCTTCTCCGGCCTGTCGATGACGACGATGCCGACTAGCTCGCTCCACTCCAGTTGCACAGCCATCGACTCACCGTACTTGCACATCACGTTTGCGGAATATCTCCAGGTGACTTCCCAGAACCAGGGGTCATCTGCCAAGGTGATCTGGTGACCGAACCGCAACGAGACGACAGCACCTCGCTGCCAGCGAACTCCTCCACGAATGACCCGGTCCGCGAGCGTCGTGTCGCAATCGCTCGATGGACCTCGGTCGCGAATCGCCTCGGATACAGCTTCTACGGGATCGCCATCGTGTTGTTCATCGTTGCCTTCATCGTCGATTGGAGCAGTGGTTTTTCCACCGCCATCACGGTTTGTCTGGTTCTCGGGTCGGTTCTCCTCGCCCCGGCAATCGTGCTCGGATACGCCATCAAGGCTGCCGAACGGGAAGATGCCGAGATCGAGAGCAAGCGCCGCAATCGGCAGTGAGACTGCGAAATCGGTGGCTCACGGCTACGGTGGGCAGTCCATGACGACCCGTCTGCCAGCAGCCGAGCGCCGAGAACAGCTCCTCGAATCCGCCCTCGATGTTTTCGCCCGACACGGTTATCACGAGACATCGATGAACGATGTTGCTGATGCAGCAGGCATCACCAAGCCTGTTCTGTACCAACACTTCGCCTCGAAGCGCGAGCTCTATCTGGCGCTCATCGACGAGGCCGGGAGCAGGCTCCTCCAAGCAGTCACCAATGCCCACCTCGAAGCGAGCGACGGCCGACGTCGGACCGAGCTCGGGTTCCTCGCGTATTTCAATTGGGTTCACCAAGACCACGATGCATTCCAGTTGTTGTTCGGCGGCGGCTCTCGACGCGATCCAGATTTCGATCGAGCAGCCGCGAAGTACACGGCTCTTGTTGCCGATGCGATCGAGCCGTTGATCACCGCAGACATCGAGCGAGAGCATCGGCGGATGCTCGCTCACGCAATCGTCGGCCTTGCCGAGGGAGTCTCCCGACATCTCCTTCGTCGTGGCGGCAACTTTGAGCCCGATGTCGTCGCTCGTCAAGTCAGCGACTTGGCATGGGCAGGTTTGCGCGCAGCTCAGCGCCGGTGATCTCGGTTCACAGAGAGTTCGGAATCCGAATCACTGCATCGACACCTGGATCGCCGGCCCTCAATTCGACCCGCATCCCAGCATTTTCGGCCAATTGGGCAACGATGGCAAGACCGAGTCCTGTTCCGCGCGTGTCGTTCGCCCCTCGCCAGAACCGGTCGAAGGCCCGCGCCCTGTCTTCCTCCGACATGCCCACGCCCTGATCGGCAACGGTGATCTCGGTCGCGCTCGGCACGGTTCGCGCCGAGACAGTGATCGTGCTGTGCGGCGGGGAATAGGAAATCGCATTGTCGATGAAGTTGCCGAGGATCTCGTTGAGGGCAAGCGATGACGTCCGCACTGATCCAATGGGGACCTCACCGAGACGTAGATCGATCCCGCTCTCTTCAGCGAGTGGGGCCCACTGCTCGACCGCCCTCTCCAACTCACTCCTGAGATCGATGTCGTCATGAGGCAGTTCCGCACCCTCGGTGCGCGCAAGGCGAAGAAGATTCTCTGTGAGATTCGCCATTCGGTCCGTGTCCGCAAGAGCAGCCTCGAGATGAGCCTTCGTTGGCCCACTCGCGACCGAGCTCAATGCCTGTTCCAGACGCAATCGAATCGAAGTCAACGGTGATCTCAGCTGATGTGCAGCATCGCCCGCAAAGGAACGCTGGCGCTCCAACATGTTCTGCACCCGTTCGGACATTCGAGCGAAAGCTCGACTCAGATGACGAATCTCGCCGGGACCGCCAACAACCACTTTCGTGTCCAGTTTTCCTTCTGCAATCTCGTCGATGTTTCGACGCAGTGCATTGACAGGTCGAATCAAGAGACTCGACAATCCCACTGCAACAGCAGCTGCGAAGACGAGTGAAACAATTGCTGCGATCACGAGGCGTCTGATCTGCTCGTCGACTTCCTCGTCGATTTGACTCTTGGGTGTCGTCAAGCGGACCGCACCCAGGACTTGATCTCCGAACACGATCGGAACCGAGACGTAGACGATCGAGCCTCCCAACGTCACCGATTCGCGTACCCCCGATGCGAAGTCGCCAGCCACGGCGATGACAACTTCGGGGCGGTTCATGTAACTCGTTCCGGGAAGAGCGTTGGGATCGGTACTTGCGACGAGGAAACCTGCAGAGTCGATGATCGCCGCAACTTCTCGATGATCCTGCGCGAACTCGGTCAACAAGACCTGAGCTGCTTGTCGATTGGCTGCTCCGCCGACGACTGCAGTCCTACTCGTCCGCCCTGCCAGGACATAGGCGTCACGTTCCATACTCGTGACGATGCGGTCTCGTTCCACGTTCGACAGGTAGCGAACGAGCGGATAATCGAACGAGAAGACGACGAGTGCGACGACTCCCATCATCGCCATCACGAACCGCCACCTCATTCGACGTCCAATCGGAACCCGACTCCGCGCACCGATTCGATCCACTCGGGATGTCCGAGCTTCTTGCGCAGCGAGGCGATGTGGGCATCGAGGGTTTTCGTCGGCCCGAACCAGTCCGTCTCCCACACAGCTTCGAGGATTTCCCGGCGGCGATGTACAGCCCCCGGTGCTTCCATGAGATGTGCGAGCAAATCGAACTCTTTGGCAGTGAGCACGATCTCGGCATCGCCGACGAAGCAGCGTCTCGTCGAAACATCGAGAGAGAGCGGACCGACAACGA
>JBJTGN010000195.1:0-6310 GCA_046093905.1 Actinomycetota bacterium | reverse complement strand
CGCTGCCCTCGTTCTCTTCATTTCGCCGCTCGTATCGACTCGAGATCTGTTCCGGTCGTTCCAGCGGTACGGCCAGGTGGCAAAGCCCGCAGTCATCGCTCTCCTCGTCACCGGCGTGATCCAGACGTTGCGTCTCCACGGGAGTATTGGGTCACTGTTCACCGAGAGCCATGGACGACTGCTCCTCCTGAAGATCGCCCTCGTCGCCGTCACGCTGCGGCTCGGCGACATCAATCGCAAACGAGTGTCGTCGAAGATGATGGAGAATCCGCACATCTTCGACACGCGCATGGCAGTGCTTCTGCGCATGGGCACGATGGAGATCGTGTCGGGAGCGGCAATCCTGGCTGTGACGGCAGCTCTCGTCGGTTCGCCGCTCAGCTGAGACTCTCGCTCCAACAGGCCCCTCAAGGCCAGCTCGTATTGTGACCTCTTGCCTATTCGGGTGAAATTGCCGGGTCCAAGAAAGTGTCACTAAGGCGTAGAGATAGTCTTGGGGGTATGAAGAAAAGGCTCTTGGGAACATTCGCGCTCGCAGTAACCCTCCTCGGCGGTGGTCTCGTGTCCGAAGTCTCGGCTGCCAAGACCCAGTCGACGACGTCGACGTACATCATCGTTTTCAACAGGGGCACCAACCCCACCGCCGAAGCCGCCCGTTTGCGGGACCAGGGCTATTCGGTCCGCCACACCTATTCGAACGTTCTCTCTGGTGTTGCGGTCGACTTGCCGACTGCCGCTGTCCAAGGGCTGTCGAGGAGCAAGAGTGTGCAGCTCATCGAGCCCGATGGTGTCGTCACGGCGTCCGCATCCCAATCAGGTGCAACCTGGGGTCTCGACCGTTCCGATCAGCGCAACCTGCCTCTCAATGGATCCTTCGCCTATCCCGATTCCGCTGGCCAGGGAGTCAATGCCTACATCCTCGACACCGGCGTTCTCTCGAGTCACGTCGACTTCTCGGGTCGCGTGCGCTCAGGATTCACGTCGATCAGTGATGGTCGCGGAACCGAAGACTGCAATGGTCACGGAACCCACGTTGCTGGAACAGTTGCCGGCTCGACGTGGGGACTGGCCAAGAAAGCCAACATTGTTCCAGTCCGAGTCCTCGACTGTGCCGGTTCGGGCACCTGGTCGGGAGTGCTCGCCGGAATGGACTGGGTCGCAGCCAATGCAGTGAAGCCTGCTGTCGCCAACATGAGCCTCGGCGGCGGCGCGAGTAGTTCCATCGACACAGCAGTAGCCAACATGCACAACAGCGGTGTCACCGTCGTCGTTGCGGCCGGCAACAGCACTGACAACGCCTGTAACTACTCACCTGCTCGCGCAGGAGTTGCGATCACCGTGGGAGCGACAACCAGCACGGACGCACGCGCTTCCTATTCGAATTTCGGAAGCTGCCTCGACATCTTCGCTCCTGGTTCGAGCATCAAGTCCGCGTGGTACACATCCTCGACCGCGACGAACACGATCAGCGGAACATCGATGGCATCACCTCATGTCGCAGGCGCTGCCGCTCTTCTCCTCGGAGCGAACGGTGCCCTTTCGCCGACGCAGGTTCGCAATGCGCTCGTTGCCTCTGCCACACCGAATCTCGTGACGTCTGCTGAAGTTGGCTCACCCAACCTGCTGTTGTTCGTCGATGGCGGCTCAGGTTCGACGACGCCGACGACAACAGTGGCGCCGACGACGACAACGATCGTACCGACCACTACGACAGCGGCTCCGACAACAACGATCGCGCCGACCACCACGACTGTTACGACGACGACAGTTCCAGTCGAGACGACGACAGTTGCCCCAACGCCCGTTCCTGGTGCTTTCTCGAAATCTGCTCCAGTCAACGGGGCAACGAATGTGTCACGTCGTCCAACTCTGACGTGGACTGCATCGGCTGACGCCACGTCGTATCAAGTCTGTATCAGCACGAGCCAGACATGTTCGAGTTGGTTGAATGCAGGCACATCGACATCCGCTGTCGTTTCCAATCTCAAGGGTCGCACGACCTACTTCTGGCAGGTGCGCGCAGTGAATGCCTCGGGGACGACCGTGGCCGCTGAGGTTGCCTGGCGGTTCACCACAACTCGCTGACCGGTCAGGCCCACGCAGTACGCAGTGCCTCGCCTTCCATGTAGGCGAGTTCGTAACAGCGCATGGCCCTGAAGGGGTCGAACAGGTGCATCGGACGCTTCGCAAGCGCAGCGATCTCAGGGGTCGGGCGCATCACGTGCACCTCGGCTCCCGGATTTGCCGACTTCCACATTTCGAGCTCGGTTCCGATACGGCGTTCGATCAACCGTCCCGCCGGCCCGAACATCGGACCTGACAACGGCAACACGACCAAGAGCTTCAATGCATGCGGGGCAAAGTCGATCGATGCCATCGATCGTGCTCCGCCGTCGACATAGCGCACGTCGCCAATTCGATGCGGAGCAAGCATCCCGGGAACTGCACTCGACGCCGCCACGAGATCTGCGATCGGATGATCGGCTCCGGACAAGGCGAGCCGCTTGAATCGCGGAAGCGCACATGCAACGGCACTCACGGTCGGACACCGCGTCTGCGAACCGAACAAGTCCGCTGCGATTGGACGCAATCGCCCCGCCCGCGGGCTCGGCAGACGGGGAATCGAACCCGACATGGCTTTCAGAGCATCGGTGAATCGAAGACCGAGGGACATGCCGGCGCCAGCCCATGAGCCCGCTGAGGTTCCGACAACGGGAAGGCTCGCCATGTCGGCACCACCATCAGCCAGGGCTTCGGTGATCCCCATGATGAAACCGATCCCGAACAACCCGCCACCGCCGTACACGGCAGCTCTCGGTCCCCCGGAATGTTCGGGAAGTTCGGGGACTGTGCCATTCGCCTGACCTGCCACTCGTCCATCTTGCCCGCCCCGACGACGAACTTGTTTGATTCGTACCGATTTCACAGCAGTATTCGGGTGTGGTTGAACAACTGACTGTCAGCCTTCGGGATCTCACAAAGTTCTACGGTTCATCGCTCGGGGTCGAGGGGGTCGATCTGGACGTCGCACCAGGAACCGTTTGTGGTCTCCTCGGACCGAACGGTTCGGGTAAGACGACGATTCTGCGCATGATGCTCGGACTTCTGAAGATCACCCGAGGTACAGCAACCGTCTTCGGCATCGACGTTGCCTCCTCACCACCGGATTGGCGTTCTCGTGTCGGATACCTCCCCGGAGAACTGTCTCTCTACGAGAACCAGACGGTGGAGCAATACCTCGCATATCTGTCCGCCATTCGTCGTGGTGACTACTCCACTCGAATCACGGAGCTCTGCTCACGTCTCTCACTCGACCCGTCCAAGCACATCGGTGATCTTTCGAAGGGCACGAAACAAAAGGTGGCCGTCCTTCAAGCCTTCATGCACTCGCCTGACTTGTTGATTCTTGACGAACCCACGTCTGGTCTCGACCCGATCATCCAGCGAGAGTTCGAAGAATTGATCCATGAGGAGTGTGCGCGCGGAACGGCAATTATCTTGTCCTCGCACGTGATGAGCGAAGCTGAACGTCTCTCCACTCACGTGTCGATCGTCAACAAGGGACACGTAGTTCTGACCGACGACATTGCATCGCTGAAAGCCAAGGTCACTCGTACCGTCGAACTCGAGTTCGATCGACCTGTCGACATCCTGGCATTCCGAGCTGTCGAGAACGTCCAGTCCGCCGAGGTGAATCGCAACACAGTCACCTGCCGGGTCGTGGGGTCGGAGAACGCACTTCTACGTCTCGCCGCTGACAATGGAGCAGTGACCGTACGCACTCACGAACAGTCACTCGATCAAATCTTCCTCGATGTCGTGAGGGACCACTCATGATTCTCAAACCACTTCTCGTGAAATCCCTGGTCGATCACGTTCGCGGAACCATCGCATGGGCCATGGGCGTTGTTGCCATCGTTGCCGTCCAGCTGTCCGTCTACCCGAGTATCCGGGATTCCCAGAGTGAAGTCGGCAACATCGCCGACGCTTTTCCTGAAGCGTTCCAGAAGATCTTCCGCATGCAGGACTACACGTCCGAAATCGGATATCTCTCGACGGAACTGTTCACCGCTACGTTGCCGCTCATTTTCATTGCAATCGCTGTGACTTGGGGTGCCCGGCTCACGACAGAGGAAGAGGACAGTCGCACCGCAGATGTCTTCTTCGCCCTTCCCATCACGAGACGTACCTATACGGCGACACGCTTCATGACTGTGGCTGCAGTCCTCGTGCTTGTCGCCCTGGCTCTACTTCTCTCCCTCATCGTCGGCACGGAAATCCTCGACTTCTCGGTGCCACTCAGCAGCTTTTTCGCTGGAGCCTGGGTGAATCTGATGCTTGGAGCAGTCTTTGCATCGCTTGCAGCGGCAATCGGTGCCTGGACCGGACGACGTGGAGTTGCTCTCGGAGTTGCCGTCACTCTCGCGATCGGCTTCTTCGTGCTCTATTCGCTCGCTCCACTCGTTGAGTCCATCGATGCCACGACACCGTTCAATCCTCTGCAGTGGACGATCGGAACTCAGCCATTGCTGAACGGTTTCGATGTCGGATATTCGCTGACCGCAATCGTCGTGACTGCAACTTTCGTTGTGCTCACGTTCATCGGTTTCCAAAGACGCGATATCAAGACTTGATCACACGCTCACACAGTGAGCAATCTTCTTGGCGCTCACACAGTGAGCGACGAAACAGCGATCGGGTCGGGGAAGCCTTTGAGCATTCGCCGGCCTCCTGGTTGAAGGGGGTGTGTCACCTGCGAGGCCAGATCGTCGGTGAGCAAGATCTCGCCGGGAACTGCCTGATCCACGAGTCGAGCCGCAAGGTTGACGATCGACCCGAAATAGTCTCCCGCTCGAGCAAGAACGGGGCCATAGGCCATGCCACCTCGCGGCGTCAGATCCGGTGAAGTGCCGAACGCGCGTAACAACGCATCAGCAATACGAACACCATCCTCCGGTGCCACTGCTACGAACATCACCTCGTCACCGATCAACTTCACGAGGCGACCTCCGCTCGCCGTGATCGTGTCATTGGCTGTTGCTTCGAATCGGGTCACCAGATCAGCAAGAGACTCGGCATCGAGTTCCACCGATCGCGAGGTGAAACCGACGAGGTCGACGAAGCCAATGACCATCGGTGCCATGAGTTCCGTACGAGACGTCGCAACGTATGCCTGCCTTGCGCGTACGATCGACTGATCGAGGTGCTGGCGCATCATCATGTGCAAGACAGACGAGAGATCCATTGCAAGGCTTTGGGCCTCGACAGTGCGACGCACGAGTTCTGTCACATTGTCCACTGACTCGACGAGATGTCGCTCTACTTCTCCGTGGAACAGAGACTGCGCAGCATCGGCGACACGGCTCATCGAAGACCCGACGACCCTGACAAAGACCAACATCTCTTCGCGAGAGAACAGTTGCAGTCCGAGCCGGAGAGTGTCGAATGCCGCCACGTCGCTGGCTTCGTAGACGACAGCCTCATCGTCGACCGGTTCGAGCCCAGCTGCCAGACGTACCTCCCTCACGATCTCGATCGGCACATCGGCTGCCTCTGCCACTTCTCGCAGACTCATGGGTCGTCGATCGGTGCCAAGCGCCGAGCGAATCATCTCGGGAAGTCCCGGTTCCTCGAGCGCACGTCGAATGTCGTCGACGGTCGAGCCCCGATCTTCGAGCCAACGGACGATGAGCAAGAACTCCTCGTCGGTGAACCCCGCAGGGGTTCGCAGACCCGCTGCCATGTATCGCTCGAAATCCCCCGAAGTCGCCCCCATGATTCAGAACTGTACGCCCGATTCGAGGTGGCTAGCATCGCCGAATGACCACCGAAAACGCCTGGCCACACAAGACCGATCTGACAGGCAGAGCGTTCGTCGTCACCGGTGGGAACTCGGGGATCGGCCTCGGAATGGCCGAAGGAATCGCTGCCGTTGGGGGCAGCGTCGCCATTTGGGGCCGTCGGGCGGATCGAAACGCCGAAGCCGAGGCGTCACTCGCCCGCTACGGAGTACCCGTGCGGTCGTATGTGTGCGATGTCGGCGAGGAGGACCAGGTCATCGAGTCGATGCACCACACCGTCAGCGACTTCGGTCGAATCGATGGATGTTTCGCGAACGCCGGACGACCTGGCCATGGCGTGCCATTCCTCGATTTGTCGCTCGACCAGTGGCGCGACGTCATGAAGGTCAATCTCGACGGAGTCTTCGTGACCTTCCGAGAGGCAGCTCGCCAGAGGGTGCAACAAGGAACTGGCGGAAGTCTGGGTGCGGTGTCGTCGACCTAGGCCAGTCACGGTGCTGCAGGCACCG
>JBJTGN010000194.1:0-8061 GCA_046093905.1 Actinomycetota bacterium | reverse complement strand
GTGGAGGCGTTGGCCCCGGTAGTCCGCCGATTGCGCGACGAGATGGGGGCCGCTCTGCTCATCGTCGAACACGACATTCCATTCATTTCGTCCGTCGCCGACCGCCTGATCGCTCTCGATCAGGGTCGTGTGATCGCCGATGGCCAACCGCACGTGGTTCTCACGCATCCGGTTGTCATCGAGTCATATCTCGGCACGTCGAGTGCCGCGATCGCCCGTTCCGGGCAAGGGGGGTAGCCATGCAACCAGCAAGCAGCGGTGGCAACGGGTCGGGGGGCTCGTCGTCACTCAAGAAGTGGGGGCCACTCATCGGCATCGCCGTGGTGGCCATCGTGATCATCGCCGTGATCGCGCTCGCCGGTGGCGGTGGATCCGATTCCGATTCGTCGGAGTCGACCGAACCGGCCGGCACCGAAGCGCCGGGCGAATCGACGGCACCGGGTGAATGGACGTACCCGTTGTCGTACCCGCAAGCCGAAGAACTCGGAGTGACCGACACGATCGACTGGGGCGCGCGTTGCGACACCTCGGTGGGCCGCATCGCCGTGATCGATTACTTCGCGCCGTTCTGTATGGCGCCTTTCGAAGGGGACAACGGTGGCGCAACGAGCACCGGCGTCACAGCTGAGACGATCACGATCGTTCACTATCAAGGCCCCGACAACGATCCGATCATCGGCTACATCACCGATGCGATCAAGGTCGACGACACGAATGCCGAAGAGTTCGACACGGTTGCCAATCTGTTGCCGTATTACGAGCAGTTCTACGAGTTCTACGGACGCAAGGTGAACATCGTGCGGTACGAGAGTACGGGTCTTGCGACCGATGAAGTCACTGCACGCGCCGATGCTCAGCGCATCGTCGAGGAATACAAGCCGTTCGCCGTCATCGGTGGACCTGCTCTGACGAACGCATTCGCCGACGAGCTTGCGGCTCGCAACGTCACCTGTATTTCGTGTGGCGGCGGAAGTTCGTCCTGGTACGCCGAACGTGATCCGTACATCTGGGGTATCGACGGAGGAGCGGCGCAGAAGCAGGTGCATGTCGCGGAGTTCATCGGCAAGCAGCTCGCTGGTAAGCCAGCTGTCCATGCGGGAGACGAGTTCGTCGACACCGTGCGCTCGTTCGGCCTCGTGTATGTCGAGGGCAGCTCGGAATCGAAGATTCTCGCCGATCAATTGGTGGCCAAGCTCGACGCTGTCGGCGCCAAGCCGGTGGAGGTACTGCCGTACGTCCTCGACCCGGGCAGCATCCAGCAAACGGCGTCGCAGATCATTGCGAAATTGAAAGCATCGGGTGTCACATCGGTGATTCTGGCGACTGACCCTGTTGCACCCCGTGACTTCACTCGTGAAGCAACCGCCCAGGAGTACTTCCCCGAATGGATCGTGGCAGCAGCAACTCTGACGGACACCACTGCCTTCGGCCGTTCCTACGATCAGCAGCAGTGGGCTCACGCCTTCGGCGTGACGAGCCTGGCTGTTCGCCTGAACCCGGACATCAGTGGCATCTATTCGGTCTACAAGTGGTTCACGGGTGAGGAGCCTCCGGCGGGCGATTCGATGGGTGTGTTCATGCCTCCGTTCCAGTTGCTGTTCTCTGCACTGCAGAGCACGGGACCGAATCTGACATCAGAGAATCTGGCAACTGCGATTCGCAGCTTCCAGACCGACAAAGCGATCAGCCAACCATGGCTGAGTTGGGGTGACCACGGCATCTGGGACGATCCGGATTACAACGGCATCGACGATGCAACGTTGTTCTGGTGGGACGCGGAGGCCGAAGGACCCGATGAGATCCGCAAAGTCGGTAAGGGAATGGCCGTCTACGTGGATGGCGGCAAGCGGTATCTGCCTGGCGAATGGGGTGAGGAAGATCGGCTCTTCGTCGCAGACGGCGGTGTTTCGATCTACGACTCGCCACCTGCGGGTGAAGAGCCGCCCAGCTATCCACGCCCAGGCGGCTGTGTTCTGATTGTGTCGTCGTGGACTCGTGCATCACGCGGGTCCACGACGACACGGGATGTCGGATGTGATTCAGTCGCGAGAAGAGTTGCCGTCGCTCAGCCGCTGGGCGAGGTAGGCCAAGGGAATCGACACGAGCATCACGAAGGTTGCCATGACGTTGACCAACGGGACGTTCTGTGGCCGGCTGTAGTTGGCGAGTATCCACTGGGGAAGGGTCATGAAGCCTGACCCAGCAGTGAACGTGGTGACGAC
Source organism: Actinomycetota bacterium (assembly GCA_046093905.1). Lineage (GTDB taxonomy): Bacteria > Actinomycetota > Acidimicrobiia > Acidimicrobiales > Ilumatobacteraceae > Casp-actino8. The sequence continues at coordinate 5,839 of JBJTGN010000194.1, read as the reverse complement.
GATTTCATCGAAGGACAGAGCAAAGGCCAGGATGCCGCCGGCGAGGAGAGCCGAGCGCATCATGGGAAACGTGATGTAGCGGAATGTTTGTGTGCCGACAGCGCCGAGGTCGGCTGACGCCTCGAGCAGATGTGGTGACGAGCGGCGCAGGCGAGCGACCACGTTGTTGTATGCGATGACCACGCAGAACGTGGCATGAGCGACCACGAGAGAGTGGAAGCCGAAACCAACTTTGAACGAGAACAGACCGAGGTCGATCGTGCGGCTGAAAGTGTTCTGAAGTGCGAGACCGGTGACGATTCCCGGTAGCGAGATGGGCAACACCATCAGGAACGACACTGCGTTGCGCCCGAAGAATGCGTACCGCGCCATGACCATCGCAGCCAATGTGCCCAAGAGCAGGGCGATCACGGTCGCCACAGAAGCCACCTTGACCGAATTCAGCAGGGCGTCACGCGGACCGTCTGATTCCCAAGCCTTGCGCCACCAGTCGAGGGTGTAGCCCTGGAAGCCGGGCCAGGCGACTGATTTGGCGGGGTTGAACGACAGACGCAGGACAACAGCAAGCGGCAGGTACAAGAAGATGAGTGTCAGGCAGGTGATCAGCGCCAGAGTGAGCCGAGACAGACGGGAAAGTTTCATAGGTTGTCGAACGCTCCTGCCCGCTTCATCGCCATGAGATACAGAACGATGATCACAACAGGCCACAAGGTGTAGGCAGCTGCAAGAGGCTGATTCGGCGCCCCGAACGTGGCATTGATGACGGAGCCGAACATGAACCGCTCCTCACCGTTGTTGACGATTTGCGGCACGATGTAGTCACCGAGGGTCAAGGAGAACGTGAAGATGCTGCCGGCAGCAACTGATGGCAGCAGCATCGGCAAGATGACATCACGGAAGGTTGTGAATGGGCGGGCACCGAGGTCTCCCGCAGCGTCGAGGATCGACGTGGGAAGCCGTTCGATACCGGCGTAGACCGGCAGGATCATGTACGGCAGCCAGAGATAGACCAGTGCAATGACGATGGCCACTCGACCGAATCCGGGTGTCCATCCGAGAACACTTTCCAAGAAGCCTCCATCACCTTTGCCCGCCGCCGCGAAACGTCCGCCCGAAGGTGACACCATGGCGCGCCAGGCGTAGCCCTTCACCAGATACCCGGCCCAGAGTGGCAGGAGCATGGCCACGATCAGTCCTCGGCGCATCCATCGGGGTGCAACCTTGGCGACGAACATGGCGACTGGCAGCGCAATCAGAGCGCAGATCGCAGTGACGAGAACAGCGACTCCTACGGTCCGTACGAAGGGCCACACGGCACCGCGTGTACCTGCGTCCCAGAGAGAAAAAGCTGCGCTGAGGTTCTCCCACGTGAAGTCGGTCGTTGGCTTTTGAGTGACCGGATCGAGCCGATACAGCGAACTGAAGAACAGCAGTGCGAGTGAACCGATGTAGACCACCAGCATCCACGCGAGGGGTGGTCCGAGCAATGACCCGACTCCCAGTCGCTTGTGGCGAAAGAAGGTCGAGTTGAGAGCGCGCCAAAGGCGGGAGGGCCATGCGACCCTCCCGCCTTTCGATGCGCTTACGAGCGCAACGTCGTCCAGGCGTTGACCCATTCCGTGTACGGAACGCACGTCACGTCCGTCCGTCCGTCGAGGCATTCCTCGGTCGGCGTTGTCCAGTACCAAACGTCGGTCCAGTAGTCGGTCTCTTCTGCATGGAAGAGATCACAGTGCTCGGCCATTCCTTCGAGCCCACAGGACAGCGAGTTCGACGGTGCCTCGCCGAACCACACTGCGACCTGGCTGTTCGCCCACGGTGAGGCGATCCAGTCCATCCACAGCTTCATACAGTTCGGGTTGGCTGCCTTTGTCGACAGCATCCACGTATCGGACCAGCCGGTTGCACCTTCGGTCGGCTTCGTGGCTGCGATCTTTGCACCATTGGCTTGAGCCAGATTGACGATGACCTGCCAGGTGGTTCCCGCAAGAACGGATCCGTCCTCGAGAGATGCCTGCTGATCGGTGTAGAGAGCCCAATACTGTCCAGCCAGCGCTTCTTGCTGCTCGAGCAGAGCGATCGCTGCGTCGAACTGCGCTTGATCGAGCGCGTACGGATTGGTGATCCCCAGTTCCGGGTTGTGCGTCTTGAGGTACAAAGCCGCATCGGCAATGTAGATCGGGCTGTCGTAGATGCTCGCTGCACCTTCGGCAGGACTGCCGGCCTCGAAGATCACGCTCCACGAATCCGGTGCAGCATCGGCGAAGGCCTCGGTGTTGTACACCAGGAGGTTCGCACCGCGTCCGTGCGGGATTCCCATGGGCTTTCCACCGACGGAGTTCCATGGGTTGAGTTTGAGTCCTTCGAAGATGTTTTCGTAACTCGAGAATTCGGCGGGATCGATTTCAGCGATCTCGCCGCCCGAGATGAGTCGCAGGGTTGCATCGCCCGAAGCCGACACTCCGTCGTACTCGCCGCTTTGCATCAACTGCACCATGTCGTCGCTCGAGTTACCGAGTTTGACATTGACCGAGCATCCAGTCAGTTCCTCGAATGGGTTCACCCAGTCGTAGGCCGGATCGGTCGACCCGTCTTCGGCATATCCGGCCCAGGCGACGAAGTTCACCTGTCCTTCGGCATTGGCAAGGATGTCGGCATTCGGCGTCCACATGTAGTCGACGTCACCGCCAGTCGGCATCGACTCACCAGGTGCCTCGGTTGCGGGGGTCGACTCCGGGGCACTGTCGCCATCGTCGTCACCTCCGCAGGCCACGGGAAGGATCGCCAGCGTTGCGAGCAACGCCACGCTGATCCGTTGTTTGCTGTTCATTCATTTCCCCCTTGTTGTTGTTTGGTTTGTGCGACTGTGAAGGCCGCATGACGCGGCCAGGCCAGGCGGATGGAGTCCCCGATGGTCACACCAGCGAGCCCGTCGCTCGGCACACTGGCGAGAAGTCGGCTCGAGCCATCGATCGTGACATGCACCCGGCAATCAGCCCCGAGGTATTGGATGTCTTCGACGCTGCCTTCGACACTCACCTCATCGGCTGCTGGCGCTCCAGAGAGGATTCGGATGCGTTCGGGGCGGACCGAGTGAGTCGCTCGAACCCCGAGCACCTTCTCGGACAGCTCGTCGGACAGAATGTTGCTCGTTCCCACGAATCCGGCGACGAACGCCGTCGACGGATTCTCGTAGATTTCACGGGGCGACCCGACCTGCTCCATGCGCCCTTGGTTGAACACCGCGATCCGGTCGCTCATGCTCAGAGCCTCGCCCTGATCATGGGTCACGAAGATGAATGTGATCCCAACGTCCTGTTGCAGCGACTTCAACTCGACCTGCATCTCTTCACGCAGCTTGAGGTCGAGGGCACCGAGGGGCTCGTCGAGGAGCAGAACTTTGGGCTTGTTCACCAGCGCTCGGGCGAGAGCAACGCGTTGCCTCTGTCCGCCACTCAGTTGGTGGGGCTTGCGTCGGCCGAAATCACCGAGGTGCACTTTGTCGAGCATCTCGAGTGCGCGTTGGCGCCGCTCGCTGCGCGACACCCCCTTCACCTTCAGCCCGTACTCGACGTTCTCCAGAACGGTCATGTGCGGAAACAGTGCATAGTCCTGAAAGACGGTGTTCACGTCCCGGCTGTAGGGAGGGCTCTGGGTGACGTCCTTGCCCTCGAGCAGGATTGCTCCCGCCGTCGGGGTTTCGAATCCCGCGATCATCCTCAGCACGGTGGTCTTGCCGCTGCCACTTGGTCCGAGAAAGGAGAAAAACTCTCCTTTGGCGATTGTCAGGTCCACACCGTCGACGGCGTGGACGGATCGGTCACTGCCAGTGAAGGTTTTGCGTAGTCCGACCAACTGCACTGCGGCAACGTGGGAATGATCCCCATCATGCGTCGTTCGAACAGATTCGGCCACGTCTATCGGCAACTCCCCCATGTGCCCGTCGGGCACGCTGAGACAATATCGGGTCGAGAGATGGTCCCGTGCACGGAGGATCGGCAGATGAGGGTGGTCTTGGGTCTCCGGGAACGAGCGGCGCGTCGGGTCAGATTTTCAGCAGGACATACCTGTAAGGAACCTGTAAGGCAGCAGTAGGGCGCGCGCAATGTCCCGCTGGTGAAATGGTTTCCAATACGAATGCATGACGTGTAAGCGGCTGCAACCACCTATGGATGATCCGGACCCCCGGAACGTGCGGTGGGGTCGAAGTTGCCCCCGGCCTCACCGCACAATTCGGGTCGTGACGGCGTGCGTGCTCGTCGACGAGATTGATGACGGCTCATTCGTCGCACGCAAGTTTTTGGCCGCCTCGCTGAACAGCGGGACATCGGCGGGGTGGCAACGATCAGTGGCGTTGATTCCCGAGTACGCGGACTCGTTGAAGCCCAACATCCTCGTCGTCGAGGAACTCACCTATTCGAAGCCGCCACTGCGTCGAAGGCGGAATGCGATGGCATCATCCTCGGTCAGCAATCGGTGAAGTCTGTTTTCGAGAGGGTGCACGCTGTGGAGAACCTCGAGGAGATTGGACACGTCTTGGAACACCCAGGCATGTCCTGTGAGGTCGAGTGCGCGAAGTGGTGTCGCCGAGAATTCGTGCAGCTGTTGGGTTGACCTTGGTCGATCACAAACAGTGTTTCGTCAGTCGACCGGTCTGCCCTCGAAATCGCCGATGAGCGACAAGACGACTCGGTCTCCGCGTTCTGCCTGCGCCAGACGCTCCAATTTCTCCGCGTAATAAGCCTCTCGCAGATCGCCTTCCGACACAGCGTTGTACGTGGGGTAGAGAGCTCGGCGGTCCCGAGTGGAGTGGTTGGCGCCGCTGCGATGGGGTGTCAGCGAATGGAACCACAGAGTCTGACCAGCGGAAATCGGCGCGAACTGCCACTCCATCTCATCCACGATCGACTGCTGAATGCACCCACGATCATCGACGTTCAGGAGTTCATGATGTCGCCCGGACACGATTTCGAGACACCCGTTCTCCCGAGTCGCATCATCGACAGCGACCATGCACGAGACATGGGAGTTGATGAACGGGTACGCCGGCGCATCCTGATGAGGCGAGAAGCCGGCACCGCCGATCAACTTGTAGTTGATTTTCTCCTTGTAGAGCACAGCAGGCTCACGCAGAAGGTGCGAAGCGGTTCGGGCGAGGCGGACGGTCAACAGCTCGCGAAGTCCGCTGTGAATGGGGACGAAGTTCTCGCTGCGAGCAAGTTGAGGTCCGAAGTCGGTCATCTCTCGATGGTGCAGTACGGGACTCTCTTTCCCAAACGTTGCCGCAACTTCATCGACCCATGCGCCCACCTCGGCAATATCGTTCCCATCGAGCTCTTGGGTCAGCACCCACCCGTGCTTCCAGAAGTGGTCTACTGCCTGAGGATCGTCTGATGAGAACGCCGTGATCTCTGGCATTTTTCTCATCTACCACTGAAGGATGCAGCAAGAGAGCGAAGTGCGTCCTCGTATGTTGTCAACGGGGCGACGACGCGCCCAGGCACCTTGGCCCCATCATCTGCGACTCTCAATTCGACTTTTGCCCACACGTCATCGCCCATCTCGAATGCGGCCACTTCCTCTTCGCTCATCGGCCCGCCTTGGGCAGCCAACGTCATGACACTGTCGGGGGAGAGCAAAGCTGCGTACTCGGGGCGCGTTGCGACCAGATAGCGCTTGGCCGGCACATGCGCCAGGATCAGATTTGCGACTCGATCACCGAGAATGTCGCGCACGGCATTGGCTCCCATGGCTGCATGGCGGGGCTGACCTGGCCCGTCCCACGGGTGAGCGAGGTCGTGCACCAATCCAGCGATGTGCAACTCGATATCGTCGGGTG
>JBJTGN010000193.1:0-2223 GCA_046093905.1 Actinomycetota bacterium | reverse complement strand
CAATTAACGCACACGGCGCAGGCGTGGAATGCCTAACACTATCGATATGAACCTGAATACGGCTCGACATCGTAGTGTCTCCCCAGATGGCCGACTGAGCCGCGCGCAGATCTTGCGTAGTCGAGTATTGCGCACCGACGGTCGCGCGCCACCAAAACTGCAACTGGCCCCGAATCGACGTCGAACGGATCGGTAAACTTGGATCATTGACACCACCAAAAACTCCGCCACCAAACATTGGTGTTATCAATTCAATTTCGTAAACTCTTTTGCTTTCCTTTCGGCACCATCTTTTAAGGTTCTTTCGACATTTTAGTGGCAGCCGTCCGGCATCATTTCGAGCTTGCCGCAGTAGAACAGGATTCGCAAGCGATAGTTTGCGAAGTTTCGAAATCCTCGGGCTGCCGATTTGACGGATTGAATTCTGCTGTTGAATCCTTCGGTGATTGCATTGGTTACGCGATGCCGGAAGTAGCTCAAGAGTCCACCAAGATGGTTCTTGAGCATTCGAGCTATCTTCTTGATAGGTTCCAGTCGGCTTCGAATCGCCCAAGAGTACCAGTGGTCAAAGAACCGTTTGCCAGAACGCTCGGATGGCCGATTCCAGAAATCGCGAAAGTTCTCTTTCATGGCCCAGGCACGCCCCGTTTTCAGGTCACCACGCTGAGCGGTTAGAAGTTCATGGTAACTGTCTTCATCGAGGTTTTCTTGGTTGAACAGCCATAGCTGACGAGTTCCTTTGAGTCGATGGTCTCCTTCGGACTGCAAGTCGCGGTTTTCCTGGCGGCGAACCTTATCCACAGCCTCGTTGAGATGTTTACTCACGTGAAAACGGTCGTGCACAATCTCGGCCTGTGGTGCGTTCTTCTCAGCGCTAGTCATGAACGCTTGCCACATATCCATGGAAACCGACTCCACTTCGCTTTGCTGGGTCTCCGTTAAGGTTTTCCACAATAGATCGCAGGATTCAATGGTTCGTTCCGGAGCTACCTCCAACACGCGATGGCCATCCAAGTCGGTCATAATCGAGACATAGTCATGGCCTTCGCCAAAGCTCTTCTCGTCAACGCCCACATGACGAACATCGTCCAGTTGGCGTCTCTGAAGCCCACGTTCAACGGCTCGCTCAACGATCGCATGCATGGAGTCCCAACCAATGTTCAGCAACTCGGCGGCTTTCTTCACGCTGGACGCAGCTTGCAATACCTTGATTGCCAACGCCTCAAACAGCAGCGTGAATCGAGAGTGCTTCCCGGCCCAAGGTACAGCGACGGTCTTCACTCCGCACTTCTCACATCGTGATCGAGGAACGGCAGCTCGAATTTCGGTCTTGAACTGCATCGTGTCCAAGTGACGCCAGGTCCGTTCGGGAGCTGTGTCTGCCCTAGGGCAACCTTCGCTACAATCGGGGCAGACCAATGATCCCCCGCTATGCGAAAGCCGGATAACAATTTGCTTGCCGGGTAAATCCAGAGCAACGTCATCGACGTGCCAAGAAGAATCCAGGCCAAGCAAGACGCGGTAGTGTTCGTTGAGTGTTGTCATCCCTACACGATACGAAATCACTGGAATTCAGGCGACAGGCCACTAAATTCCCCGAAGAGCCATTGACTGACTACTGCTGTGTGTTACGATCTCTTGATTCCAACGAGCCATGCGAATCACATTCAAGTCGAGCACGTCACCAAAAGAAAGATAGACCAAGATGATCTGTAGATATGTTGATCGGGCCTTTCTTAGGGGTTCCTTTAAGTTCTCAGCGATGTTGCTCGGTAGTTGCTTGTCGCATCATTTACACGCGGCGGATTACAACGTGACCAGTTCCGTATGGGGCACTGCCTCTGACGTCGGATCGTTTGCTTGGGCTGTCGACCAAGCGAATAGCAATCCAGGCGTCGATACAATTCGTGTGCAGTCCGGACTCCATATCAACGTCGATGATGCGGTGACAGTCCCAGGTGGATCGCATGCGTGGCTGGCAAAGTTCACCGAATCTGTCATTGTCGAAGGTAACGGCGCCACACTGGTCGGAAATCCAACTTATGTGACATCTGGCGGCCAGATCGCTACCAAAAACAATATTCTAGGCGACGTCTACCGTGATCCGTACGCTCCTGGGGATATTCCTGTTATTGCTGGGGTTTCGTTTGCCATCATCGGTGAATATAACCAAGACAACTCCAGCATCCATGTCAGTGTCAACGCGTTAAATGCAGATGGGCT
>JBJTGN010000192.1:0-4510 GCA_046093905.1 Actinomycetota bacterium | reverse complement strand
GCGTGGTGTTCCCCGGCGAGACGATCCGGGCCAGTGTGTGGCGGGAGGGCGACCGCTACGCCGGCGTCGTCACGGTGCCGGACAGAGACAACACCGTTGTCTTGTCGGACGTGGTATTACTGCCGGGTCCCGACTAGTCTGCGCCCCAAGCCCCGCAATTTGCGCGCGACCAGGCGCACGAAAGCAGCAAAGAACGGGATGGGATCGTCAGAAGCCAACCACGCAAGTTCCGTCGACGTCGGCCCGTCCGCGGATTCCTTCGCGGTGTAACCGAGACTCGTGGCGAGCGCGAACCGGACTTCGGCGCTCTCGACGATGTACCGGCGTCCGACGGCCTGCGCACCCGGCGGGACTGCCTGGCCGGTGAGATGCAGGTGCATAGCACGGACCACATCGACGCCCGCAACGGTCTCGAAGGCCCTGAACTGCGCACCGATTCGAGGATTGAAGTCCAACAGGTAGTAGCGCCCTGAACGGCGGTCATAGCGCCAGTCGAGATCGAGTGGCCCGCAATAACCGATGCTCTTGAGAAATCGGCTGCTCATCTCCACGAGTTCGGGGTGGGGCACCGAGTAGGCAAGACTGGTCATCCCGGCAAGCGGTGGCGACGAACGCACCTTCACTCCGGTGAAATGGACCAGCAGATCGGACGACTCGTCACAGTAGCCGTTGAAGATCCAGTCCTGGGATTCCTCGACCGGAAGGTAGTCCTGCAGTATCACTGCGGACCCCTCTCTCCAGCCCTTTGCCAGGGCCATCAGCTGCCGAGCGTCATCAATTCGGCGGGACCCTTGCACGACCGGTGCGCGTCTGCGCTCGAAGGCCTCGAGATTCTTTGCCACCAAGGGAAAACGCCCATCGGCCGCGATCCGTTCCAGTTCTTCGGGATTCGCCGGAAAGGACGCCGGCAGTGTTGGGACGCCGTGCTCGAGGCAGAGTTCGTGCAACCCCCGCTTGCTCGCAAGTCGGCGTGGAAGCCGTGCATCGATCTGCGGCATGAGGAAGTACCTGTCGAGTTCGGCAGCGTGTTCGGCGATCAGTACCGCGGTCTCCTCGTCGAAGGGCAGCAGTACCGAACGCCGGCCGATCCGGCGCCCGATGTCGAGAAATCCTTCGACAAGCCAGGAGGGATCCTCCAGTCCTGTGCTGGGCCAGACAATCGACTCCGTGAATTAGCGCGAACGCGCCGCAGGAGTCCAGCGATCCTCGGTAACCGCATAGACCGGCACGCCCCAGCGGGCGAGACTACGGATCGCGCCGAGGCCGCCATGATGAACTGGGTAGTGGCCGACCTTCGCGATCAGCGCCGGCACCGAGGTGTCGAGAAGTACGGGCTGACCGTAGCCGAGTTCCGGGATCGGACTCACCAAACAGACGCAAGGTCTTGGCGCTCAGCGGCCGTCGGCTGCGAAATCGCACTCCGGGAACCGCGACTGGTCCGGCGAGCCAACTCCTTCACCAACCTGGAGGCGGCGTATTGGACCCCTGCAACGAATCTCATCAGCGGACCGAAACTGCCCGCCGCAGCCAAACCGACGAAATACAACCCCGGAACTGAACTCTCGAAGTGACTCGACAGCACAGGCATGCCGGCCAAGGTCTTGACCGCGGAACGTAGTTCGGCGCTGAGGAAGGTCATCGACGAGATCTGCGGTCGATAGCCCGTCGCGGCGATCACATGGTCGGTGATCCACTCCGACACAGTGCCGTCCTCACCCCTGACAGTGAGCCGAACTCGGCCGTGTTCGTGATCGGCTCCGACAACGGTCTTACCCGTCATCACCCTCACGCCCGACTCGAAACGCTCTTGCAGGGTCTCCGGGCTAGCGGGGCCAAGAAGCCGCCGGACAAGTTCGACTCGCCGAGAACCCGGCAGATATCGGAACAAACTTGGCCGCTTTTCGTAGAACCATAGCGCCAGCGAGTCGCCGAGTTTCGCTCGCGGATGTGTGATCCGCTGCCGTAGGGTGCGCGACCCCTCCGAATCGACAGGGTAGAAGCGGACGGATTGTCCGCGTACCATCAGCGATGTTCGTGCTCCCGCTTCGTGGAGATGAATCGCGATGTCCACCGCGGAAGCCCCTCCGCCGAGCACCGTGACGTCTTGGCCCTCGAATTCGGACAGATCGCAGTGGGAGAAACTGTGGCTTGCCGAACCGGCCGGCAGAGTGCGTAATTCATCGGGAAGATCAGCGAAATACGTGATCCCGGTCGCGACGACGACACGGTCCGCCCGCAATACCTCTCCACCTTCGACGACCAACTCGAAGCCGTAACCCGCGCGCCGGAGAGAGGAGACCTGCCGGTCATCCGTATCGGGTACGAAGCGGCGCTGAAACGCCAGACCGTAGGAGACGAAGAGTTTGAGGGTCAGCGGGGTGTAGATCCCGTCGCAGGCGATCTCGTGATCCTCACAGTATTTCGCGAGACTTCCGGCCCCGCGGGGATCACTGAGATTGGACGCGAATGGTCGCGACTTCAAGGTCATTTCGGCTGGCATGTGTTTACGCCAGTTCTCCAGCGGCCTTCCGAAGATGCGGAAGGGAACGTCCCTGTCCCTCAGGTGCGCTGCAACCGATAGCCCGTAGGGTCCGGCCCCGATTACCGCGACACCGATATTCGCCACCGCATCTGCACGGCCGGAACCTTGGTAAGCCAACGCTGATTCCACAAAGCGCCCTTCCGCCTCGTGCTAGCCGACTGCGAGCGCCAGACTCGCCCCAAATCAGTATTCTCGGAAGCGACAGAGAACGGCATGGATAATTGGATTCATCCTCGGGCTAGAAATAACGCTGGCGCCATCGGCACGAGATTCCGCGTCAGCATGGCCGGGCAGGCCGGCCGGCGCTCAGTGCGGCATTCCTAACGCACCTGAGACGCGGAGGTGGAATTGCGCGAGCGACAAGCCACTTGCGATCCCGATGCGGGGCAGTGCGAGGGGGTCGGAGTTCCGGCTGGCGAAACCAAAGACGGTCGTCAGACCCCAGCGCACGCCGCGCGCACGCAGAACGTCTTTCGCTCGATTGTCGAAATCCTTCAAACGGCCATTCGGATAGGCAAAGACCTTCGCAACCGAACCCGTCTGGCGCTCAACCTCGGCACACGACTCGGACACCTCGTAAGCGATCTTCTCGTCCGAACACCGGGACAAAACAGGGTGGGTGACCGTATGCGGGTGAATGGTGACGTTTCCATCGGCAACCAACTCGCGCGCCTCCCGCCACGACATCATCTCGAACGGCCCTCGATCGGCGTCGTGAAGCGGACCCAACGCGCGAATCATCGCGATTAGCCGAGTCTCCCGAACCGCATCCGGAAGGTCTTTCATGAATTCGACGACGTCGCGATAGGTGCGCGCGCGATCATTTGAGTGACTGAGTGCGCGCACCCCAAGACCGATTGCCGAGAGGTCGACAGCCGACGACGCGCTGCGCGCGAGGCTGAGCCACAAGCGATCGGGCCACAGTAGGTCACCGGTACCGACCGCTCCGGTGGCCAGGAAAAAGGCCCCCGGCATTCCCCTGCGGTGTAATTCCGGCACAACGCACGTCACCAGATTCCGTGTGCCGTCATCGAAGGTCAGAGTGACGGCTCGGTCTGGCAGTGTTACCGCTTCGAGCTGCTCGAGCGCCTCCTCGAGGGGTAGGACGTTGAAGTGACGGCGAAGATAATCCAACTGCCTCTGGAAGCTCGCCAGGGTGTTCACGTGCCCGCATGTCGCTGAGGGGGTCCGCGGCTCCACGCCGTGATACATCAGGATTGCGAGCCGACCCCGAAACCGCCGACGCGCAAGCTGCGGCATACGCGCCGCACACAGCGTGCCGGCGGCGACCTCTATGGCCTTCATGGCGTATTTCCTCTCATTGTCGCCGTGTGAAGGACCCTCGGCAGCCGAGAAAATCGCCTTAACCGTGTCCCACTCGGTGACGGGCGGTGCACAAGATCCGGGGAGTTACGCAATTAATGTCCATGAGAAAACCTCGAGAGATGAATAGGTAAAAGGATTCAATCGGCATCGAGGATCTACGCCTGTCGGGGCGGGAGTTGACACACGCCTCACGTTCGGCGCGGGCCCGACGCGCCTCAGCCCAGGATGAGGCCCGAGGTCGGCACACCGGTGCCTGCCGTGACGAGCACGTGCTCGGCTCCCTCGACCTGGTTGACCGAGGTCCCCCGCAGCTGGCGCACACCCTCGGCGATCCCGTTCATCCCGTGGATGTAGGCCTCGCCGAGCTGGCCGCCGTGGGTGTTGATCGGCAACCGCCCGCCGATCTCGATCGCACCGCCGGCGATGAAGTCCTTGGCCTCGCCCCTACCGCAGAACCCCAGCTCCTCCAGCTGGATCAGGGTGAACGGCGTGAAGTGGTCATAGAGGATCGCGGTCTGGATGTCGGCGGGCGCCAGCCCGGACTGCGCCCAGAGCTGACGGCCCACCAGTCCCATCTCGGGCAGGCCGAGCTCGGGGCGGTAGTAGCTGACCATCGAGTACTGATCGGGGCCGGAGCCCTGT
>JBJTGN010000191.1:0-1606 GCA_046093905.1 Actinomycetota bacterium | reverse complement strand
CCACAAACTCGAACCACTGGTTAATCTGCAGATGCGGAACGACATAGGGGTCGATTCGCTCGTAGCTACCGGTCATTGGCCATGCAGACTCAATGACATCAAGCTTGCGGGACAGGTTGTCGATGACGGTTTGTGTGCCGAAGGGGTATCGAGGCATAGGACGCCAGACTTCCGAAGATGCGGCCGCTCGCTGATGACTTGCTGCCAGCCGAAACTCGCCAGCGTTACACTTGAAGTTTAACCGCACCCGTATCATACCAGCGATTGGGAACCCCGATGGACACGACGGAGCATAGACGGATTCCAGGAACGCAGTACTTCGAACAGTATGACTCGACCGTACGGAGCCTGCTTGAACGGCTCATCACGGCTCGGCGTCAGGCCCGCGGCGGCGCAGGCGCTGCGCGGGCCGCGGCTGTCGCGGAACTGGTAGAGGCCGGCCGAGGACTGTGTGAAGTCGCGCTGAGTGTGCTGGGTGCCCCCATGGCCACGCCGGCGAGTGCCGGCCCTCGCGGATTTTTGGAGTCTGCTGCGAGAGTTCGTCACGCGATGATGACTGCATCCGGGGCGGCCGCCGATGCTGGGGAGGTGCTTGGACGTCACCTTGACTATTTCTCCGCGCACGTGCCTGCACGTGCGCTCGACGGTGCGTTCACCGACGACACGCAGTCGGTTTACCTGATCGAGTGTGTTGTCAACTGTGCTGTGGGTCTGGCAGGGACCGTGTTCAACTACCCGTGGCATTGCGCAGATCCGCGCCACGCCACGGAGTTCTTCGATGCGGCAGCGGCGGGCCGTGGCGTGACCGCTGCTGCCCGGGCGATTCTGGATGATGCGACTCGTCTTGAAGGTTGTTGCTCGCCGCAGAAGGCCCTCATGCTCTACAGCCTGGTTCGGGAATACCGGCCGGTCACGGTTGTGGAAATCGGCGTGTATGGAGGACGGTCGCTGGCTCCCATTGCTGCCGCGCTGAACGACAATCGGGAGGGCGAGGTGTGGGGGATTGAGACGTGGTCTGGTTCGGAAGCGACACGTGATCGGCACGATCTGGCCAATGATCTGTGGTGGTCGGTGGTCGATTTGGCGCGCATCAAGCGGGACTTTCTGTCGTTTGTGCTCGAGCATCATCTGCATGAGCGGGTCCATGTGGTCGAAGCGCCTTCAGGCCGAGCCGGCGGCCTCTTCGACCGGATCGATTTGCTGCATATCGACGGCAATCACTCCCGCTTTGCGTCTGCGCAGGACGTCGTCACCTACCTGCCCAGGATTCCATCGGGGGGAATCATCGTGTTTGACGACATCAACTGGCCTTCCACCTCGGCCGCTCTCGAAATTCTCCGCGACACCTGTCGGTTGCTGCATGTCGTTCCGGTCACGGAATCCCTGATGGTTCCACAATGTGCCGCGTTCATGAAAGTGTAGTGGCAGCATGTGTGGCTGCTGGGCGGAGAGTGAGGTGGGCGTGTGGCGCGGGCGAGGGGTCTGCCAGCAGGGGCGCCGAGTGGGTGCGTCGGGGATGCGCTGCCGAGGGCGTAGCCTGCAGACCGACGGTGTGCGACGCGCTGGTCTGGCGGAGAGAGTGGGATTCGAACCCACGGTACGGTTT
>JBJTGN010000190.1:0-10245 GCA_046093905.1 Actinomycetota bacterium | reverse complement strand
AATCGGCCTGAACAGCGACCAGCCTGAACCGTGACCGGCCCGAACTGCGACCAGCATGAACATGCAGCGGACATCCACGACTAAGGTCTCGGCGTGGCCAGTTCGACCGTTCGCATCATCACCGATAGCTCCTGTGACCTTCCCGACTCCGTCGTGCGAGATCTCGGAATCGAAGTCGTCCCGCTGTTCATCCGGTTCGGGGACGATGAACTGATCGATCGTGAGCAGCTCTCGACCGCTGAATTCTGGAAGCGGTGCTCGATCGTCGAGGATCTCCCATCGACGGCTGCCCCCTCCCCTGGTCGGTTCGAACAGGCAATTGCCAAGGTTGCCGGCGAAGGCGCCACTGGAGTGCTGGTGATCAACCTGTCGGGAGCCTTGTCGGGCACCCTTCAGAGCGCCGAAGTCGCCGTCGAGTCGATGAAGTCGAAGGTGGATGTCCGTGTCGTGGACAGCCACACGGTGTCGATGGGTCTCGGAGCCATTGTCGTCGCCTGTGCCGAAGCGGCTCGCAAAGGCGAATCGCTCGATGCCGTCGAGGCTCTGGCTCATGACCTGAGTGGCCGTTGCAAGCTCTGGGGAGCTCTCGACACGCTCGAAAACCTGAAGAAGGGTGGACGAATCGGCGGCGCCAAAGCAATGCTCGGAACCGTTCTCTCCATCAAGCCGATCATCGAAGTTCGGGAAGGCGTCGTTCAAGAGGGTGGCAAACAGAGAACCCGCAGTAAAGCGCTCGCTTTTCTCGTCGACAAAGTCGAGGAGACCCTGGCCGGTCCAGGAATCCAGTGGCTGTCGGTCCTTCACGCCGATTGCGACGACGTGCAGGACTTCGTCGAAATGCTGAGGGTCGTCTATCCCGGGGAAATCATGATCGGCGAAATCGGTCCGGTCGTGGGATCTCATGCGGGACGGGGCACGATCGGCGTCGCATTCATCGAGAACTGATTCGCCTCTTCTTCCGGCATCCCCGGAAGCGGGTGATCTGGACAACTAGCGTCAGTGTGGAACATGCCCCCCGATCAGAAGCGCTCAGAACCGCAAGCCCAGACGGTGATTGCAGGTCGTTATCGGCTCGAAGAACATCGCGCCCAAGGTGGAATGGCAGAAGTCTGGCGGGCTGTCGATCTTCAGCTTTCACGCACTGTTGCAGTGAAGTTGCTCAAATCCCAATTGGCGACCGATTCGACTCTCGCTGAACGGTTTCGTCGGGAGGCAGTTGCCGCCGCGAACTTGAACCACTTCAACATCGTCACTGCATACGATGCGATCGAGTACGACGAGGGCCGTCAAGCCCTGATCATGGAGTACATCGAGGGAAAGTCGCTGCGCGAACTGCTCGACACCAAGACCCAACTCGAAAGCAATCTCGTGCAGCACATCGGCGTGAGTGTGTGTGCAGCTCTCGAAGCAGCCCATGAGCGCGACATCATTCACCGAGACATCAAACCCGGCAACATTCTTCTCACCAAAGAGGGCCGAGTGATGATCACCGACTTCGGTATCGCCAAGGTCCTCGGTGAAGGCGATGACCTCACGAGCGAGAACATCATGATGGGAACCGCCAAGTATCTCGCCCCCGAGCAGGTCAAAGGTGATCCCCTCGACGAGCGTGCCGATCTCTATTCGCTCGGAATCGTCCTCTACGAATGTCTGGTCGGCAAGGTCCCCTTCTACGGAAAGAACGACACCGAGACGGCGCTGGCACGACTCCAAAGAGAGCCTCGGAACATCACGACCTTGCGTCCCAATGTCAATCCGCAACTTGCGGCTGTCGTTCACAAACTTCTCGCTCGCGAACCGCGCAATCGATTTCGAAGTGCCGCCGATGTACGTCTCGCTCTCTCCAACGTCAATTCCCCGGTTTCCCGAGAGCCCGAAGTTGTTGCACGCCCGACACCGGATCGAACGCCCGCGGCCGGCAAAGTCATTCGGCCCAAGGGATACACCCCGAACGGGACTCCAGCTCCGTCGATCAAGGAACCGACTGATCGGGAGACTCGTCCCCGAGGACGCGAGGTGCGTGAGCCCTCGAACCGTGCTTCCAGCGTGTCTGCCATTTTCGATCGCTATCGACCTTCGACACTGATTCTCGGAATTGTCGGTGTCGCGATCGTCGTTGTTGCCATTCTCGTGACACAGTCGCTTCGCTCCGAGGACTCGGCACCGACTGTGGCACCCGAAACCGTCGCCGGCGTGACCACACCCGTGTACACGGGTCCTGTCGAAATCACCGGGGTTCGCTCGTTCGATCCTGAAGGCGACGACCAGGCCGAGAACGAAGAGACCGTCCTCAACGTCACCGATGGTGATCCGGAAACCATCTGGACGACGAGCTGCTACAGATCGTCCACCTTCGGGAGCAAGTCCGGTCTCGGACTCGTCGTTCAACTGAATGCTGTCGCTCTCGCTCGCATGGAAGTGGACATACCTGCTCAGAATTGGAAGGCGCTTGTGTACACAGCCACGGAATCTGCGACGACAACGTCACAGTGGGGTCGCCCCATTTGGGAAGGTTCATCGGAATCGGGGTCGACCATTGCGACGACGTTCACGTCACCGGCCCAGTACGCGCTCATCTACTTCACAGAAGTTGGTCGTAGCGGAATGTGCAGTTCGAAGAATCCGTACCGCGGCAGCATCAGCGAAGTGCGCGTTTCTCCCGCACCCTGACGCGCATGCCTCTGGACGATCTCGAGAGCGTTCTTCGGGAGAACTATTCACTCGTCCGAGCAGTGTGCTGGCGGATTCTCGAAGACGACTCCGACGCGGATGATGCAACTCAGAATGCCCTGGTCTCGATTGCGCGCGGCTACGCATCCTTCGATGGACGTTCGGCGTTGTCCACATGGATCTACCGCATCGCAACGAACGCCGCGCTCGACGAGTTGCGGCGCCGGCGGCGCCGGCGCCTCCGCACCACCTCCCTCGAGAACCATCGGGATTCGACGAACGATGTTGCCGACCCGCGTTCGATGGAGTCGCTGGCGTCCTTCGAGGAGAGAGACGTCCTCGAAGGGGCTCTGGCACGAGTGCCCGATGAATTTCGGATTCCGCTCGTTCTCCGGGACGTCGCGGATCTCGAATACGACGACATTGCCTCGATCCTGAACATTCCCGCCGGAACAGTGAGATCTCGGATCTCACGAGGCCGATCTCGGCTTGCGTCCGAGTGGAACCAACTCCAAGGGAACTCGCACGACCCTGACCGACGTCCAAAAGAGGACGATGACACCAATCGCGGAACCCCGACATGACGACCAAACCCCTCTCCCCCGACACTCCCGACTCCGGTTCCGACGACGTCGACTTCTTTGCGAGTCGTCTGGTCGATGGAGACGTCACGACGGCTCAGATTCCCGATGGTCTGCGAGTCGAGGTCGAGCGACGGGCAGTCGAATTCTCGAGGCTTCGCTCTCTCGTACGTGAGTCACGTTCTCAGAGCAAAGGTTCGACTCTGCGGGAAGCTCAGATCGCACACGCTCTCCGTTCGGTTTCGGACTCGAAGGGCGACAACGTGTTCCAGCAGAGAGCATCCCGTGCGGTACTCGCAGCGGTGGCATCGATCATCGGCGTGCTCGTTGTTTCAACTCTTGTGCTGAGACAGGACGATTCCGACAACGTCGATGTGTTCGCCGACTCCGTGAGCGACGACTCAGGACAACAAGAGGCGCTCTCGCAGTCTGCTCCAGCACTCGAATCCGAGAGTGGAAGTGCGAAGTCGTTGCCTTCGGAAACAGAGTCGCCGGCGATGTCCACCTCAACATCAGGTGAAGACGATCTGCCCCTGGTCAACTACGCGTCCGTGGACGACATCGCCCGAGTCGCCGCTTCCCTTCCACCCGGCGGAACAGTAATCGAAGGACTCAACCAGAGTGTCGAGGTTCCACGTTGCGCAGTCGGGCCAACACCGCCTCTGCGCACCGAAGGCGCGTTGCTCGAAGGTGTACGTGTCGAAATTCATTTTCGTGAGCGCGGAGAGTTCGCTGTCTACGACATCTCGAACTGTTCGATGGTGACGTCACGACCTGCATTGCCCTGAAGTTCGGCTGCTTCACGAACGCTGCATGACTCACAAGTTCAGGGCGGTTCACGCTTCATCGTGACGAGATAGCCTCGTGCCATGGCAGGCAATCCCTTGACTGATCCGAACTGGGCCGCTGACGTCACACAAACGATCGTCTCGACTGTCGACAAGGTTCGTGATCGGACGACAACGCCGGTCGTCATGGCTGCCCGCGGTCTGGTCTTCGGTCTTCTCGGTGGGATCCTCGGAATCACTGCCTTCGTCCTGCTGCTCATCGGATCCTCGCGAGGTCTGATCAACCTTCTCGAGTGGCCGTTCGATCACGATTCAGCCGTGTGGATTTCCCACGCGGTGATCGGCAGCACCCTCATCCTCGCCGGCTCTATCTGCATGGTGAAACGTCAAAGCAAGGAGGCCGTGTGATGGGTAGCCACCACAAGGTGATCGTCATCGGTTCAGGACCCGCGGGTCTGACCGCCGCCATCTACACCGCTCGCGCCAGCCTCGCGCCCCTTGTGATCGAAGGCGAGCCGAGCAGTACGAGCGACCAGCCGGGCGGGCAATTGATGCTCACCACCGAGGTCGAGAACTTCCCCGGGTTCCCCGAAGGAATCATGGGTCCCGAATTGATGATGCGGTTCCGCGAACAAGCCGCGCGTTTCGGGGCCGAGTTCCTCACTGCCAAGGCGACCAAGGTCGAATTCGGCGAGAAGCCGTTGAAAGTTCACGTTCGTGACGAGGTGTACACAGCAGATGCCGTGATCGTTTCGACGGGAGCACAGAGCTTGATGCTCGGACTCGAGGCAGAAGAGCGTTTGATCGGCCATGGCCTGTCCACATGCGCCACCTGTGACGGTTTCTTCTTCCGCGGAAAGGAAGTTGCGGTCGTCGGCGGCGGGGACTCAGCGATCGAAGAGGCGACATTCCTCACCAAGTTCGCTTCGAAGGTGACCCTGATCCACCGGCGCGACTCGTTTCGTGCCAGCAAGATCATGCAGGAGCGCGCCCTCGAGAACCCGAAGATCGAGATCATGTGGAACACCGCAGTCACCGACATCGTGGGAACCGACACCCTCGAGTCTCTCGTCCTGCGAGACACCGTGACCGGCGAAGAGACCCGCAAAGACGTGTCTGGGTTGTTCATCGCCATCGGACACCGGCCGAACACCGATGTCTTCAAGGGTGTTCTCGATATGGAGGACAGCGGCTACCTGATCACTCGACCCGACAGCACCTACACCAATATCCCCGGTGTGTTCGCCTGTGGAGACGTCAAGGATCACGTGTACCGGCAGGCGATCACGGCCGCCGGATCGGGCTGCATGGCTGCCATCGACACCGAACGTTGGCTCGAAGCACAGCACTGAGACCCGCGTATAGAGTGGGGTCCTCTCCCCTTCGGACCGCAAAGGATGTTGTGATGGCAGACGGAATCGTCACCTTGACCTCTGGGACTTTCGACGAAACGGTCAATTCCGCTTCGACTCCTGTTGTTGTCGACTTCTGGGCCGAATGGTGTGGCCCGTGCAAAATGATCGCTCCGATCCTTGGCGAAATCGCCACGGAGAAGGCCGGCCAGGTCACCATCGCCAAGTTGAACGTCGATGACCATGGTGACATCGCTCAGCGCTATGGCGTGATGAGCATTCCCACCCTCTTGGTGTTCAAAGACGGCGAATTGGTCAAGCGCATGGTGGGTGCAAAGGGCAAGGGACAACTCTTGCAGGAATTGGAAGAGTTCCTGGTCTGATCCAGTCGATGCTTCTCTCGCTCGGCGATTCCGGCGACGACGTTCGGCAACTGCACCGTCGGCTCGGTGCCGCCGGGTTCCTCACAGGGCCTGTGGACAACTGGGATCTGTACGGGTCGGTGACCGAACAGGCTGTTTCAGATTTTCAAGCAGATCGGGGCCTTCCCGAAACAGGCGTGTGCGATGACGTCACCTGGTCGACCTTGCTCGAAGCATGGTGGGACCTCGGGGATCGACCTCTGATGTTGCGGTCCCCCAACTTGCGCGGTGACGATGTTGCTGAACTCCAGCGGATCCTTTCCCGCCTCGGCTTCGACTGTGGTCGGATCGATGGAATTTTTGGACCTCTGGCAGCTCGCGCCCTGGCCGATTTCCAGTTCAACGCCGGTCTGACCTCCGATGGCGTGTGCCACCCCGACACCGTGGCCTATCTACGTCTGCTCTCGAAGAAGACGGGCGACGGTCCGGGAATCGCTGCAGTTCGGGATTCCGAGGAAGCTCGATCTGGGCAACCCCTCGACGGTTTGCGCGTGGCGGTCGGGCAATTCGGCGAACTCGAGCACCTCCAAGCCGCATTGTGTTCTGCGGTACGCGGCCACGGAGCCATGCTGATCGAATTCGCCGAGACCGACCCGAGCGAACATTGGAAGAAGGCGAACCTGTTCGGAGCGGATGTCTATGTCGGCTTCGAAGTGCTCGACGAGCCCACCAGGCGGATCACCTACTACTCGGTTCCAGCCTTCGAAAGTGCCGGTGGCCGTGCCCTTGCCCATCTGGCAGAACGGCATCTGCGTGACGTCGTGCCTGGAGTCCAAGTAGAGGGCATGCGATTGCCCATCCTGCGCGAGACGAAGATGCCCGCCATTCTCATCAGCCTCGGACCGAAGGCGATCATCTCGGACAGGGCTCAACGAATAGCGGAGGCGATCTTCCTCGCCCTCACGGCGTGGGCGCCCTGACCGCCAAAGATTATCCACAGGTTTGTCCCCACTCTGTGCGGAAGCCTTCTTGGAGTGTTGATGGTCACAAAAACTCTCAAGAAAAACTTGAGGGTTTCGTGTCGGGCTGCGCGAGTCGTCCCTGACCCGTTTTGGTCACCCCGTCAGGTCACTGATTGTGGGAGTCGCCCAACATCAGGTAGTACAAGCGCTCCAGATCTTCGAGGTCGGCGAACTCGACCGTGATGGTTCCCTTCTTGTTCGCCATCTTGACCGACACACGAGTTTCGAGATAATCGGCGATTCGCTCCTCCAACTCGAGCAATCCGGCAGGTCGCAACTTGGTTGCACCCGCTGAGACCCCGGTCTTCGTTCCGGGAGTCGTATTGCTCACATCACGCGTGCGCGTTGCGACTTCGCCGCGATCTCGAACCGCCTCTTCGACTGCCCGCACCGACCAGCCTTCCGCCACCGCTCGCCGCGCCAACTGCTCCTGAAAGGCTCGGTCCGGCGAGCCCAAGAGTGCCTTGGCATGACCAGCCGACAATCGACCATCCGCCAACAGGGATTGAATGGCTGGCGGCAATGAGAACAAGCGCAAGGCGTTGGTCACCGAACTGCGACTCTTCCCGACTCGCTTCGCCACATCGTCGTGTGTGAAACCGAAATCGTCGATCAACTGCTGAAAAGCTGATGCTTCTTCCAATGGTGAGAGGTCCTGGCGGTGCAGGTTCTCGACGAGAGCCTGCTCGACCGACGTCATGTCATCGGTTGTCTTGACGACCGCAGGAACCGTCATCAGACCGGCCCGTTGCGCGGCTCGCCAACGCCGCTCCCCCGCAATCAACTGGAAACTGCCGTCGGGCATCCGACGCACCAACAGGGGTTGAAGAACACCGATCTCACGAATGGAAGCCGAGAGATCGCTGAGGGATTCCTCGTCGAAATGAACTCGCGGTTGATTGGGGTTCGGCACGAGGTCCTTGACGGGAATATCCATCAAGACCGGGCCGTCCTTGGCCTGTGAGGGGGAGTCGGTCATTCCTCCTGGAATGAGCGCATTAAGACCACTACCGAGACCTGGGCGGCGTGCCACCTGCTACCTCCTTGGCAACTTCCTTGTACGCAATCGCGCCCTTCGATGTCGGGTCGTAGACGTTGATCGGCTGATGATGACTCGGTGCCTCGGACAGACGGACATTACGAGGAACAACCGTCTCACAGACCTTGTCCCCGAAGTGCTGACGAACCTCTGTGACGACTTCCTGAGAGAGTTTCGTCTTGTTGTCGAACATCACGCACACGATGGTGCTCAGATCGAGATCCGGGTTGAGGTTTCTCTTGACCAATTCGACGTTGCGCAACAACTGGCCGACACCTTCGAGTGCGTAGTACTCGCACTGAATCGGCACGAGGACTTCTCGAGCAGCAACGAGAGCATTGACCGTGAGCAATCCAAGAGACGGAGGGCAGTCGATGATCACAAAGTCGTAATCGTCCACAATCGAATCGATTGCCTTCTTCAAGCGCATTTCTCGAGCGAACAGGGGAACCAGCTCGATCTCGGCGCCAGCCAGATCCAGATTCGCTGGAGCAACGAAAAGGTTCCGGATACTCGCTGGTTCGATGCAGTCCTCGAGAGGAGCCTCGTGCAGAACCACGTCGTACATCGACGTCTCGATGGCCCTGGTGTCGATGCCGACCCCTGACGACGCGTTTCCTTGGGGGTCGAGGTCGATGATCAGAGTCCGATAGCCCATTTCGGCAAGACACGAACCGAGGTTGACCGACGTCGTCGTCTTGCCTACGCCGCCTTTCTGATTGGCGATGGCAATCACCCTCGGCAAGGGTCGTTGATGAGGCGTGGGTGTGGTCATGAGAGAATCTTCTTCAGCATCACGTCGGTATCAGGAGGAGACACCGAAGGCCGATCGACAAGGGCAGTGTACTGCACTGGTGGCCTCAGGTGGTGAATTCTCGACCTGATTCGGGTCGATGTCGGTGGAAAATGGGTCGTCCCGAATTGTTCCACGTGGAACAGTCGATCTGAGTCGGACGGTCGGGGGGCGGAGGATCTGACCTTCCGACTTGCTCTGTTCCACGTGGAACATCTGCTCACCTGCCGATTCGTTCGAGTGAGACTGGTGGACGTTCCACGTGGAACGTCCGTCCCTGTCCCAATGGCGTCGATATGGCTCTTCGGGAACCTTCAGGATTTCTTGACCAGTCGAGCCACGCCGTTCTCGACAACTTCGATGAACAGTCCGAGCGATTCGACCTCGGGAATCCGCCAGCGGTCTCCGTTCGAATCGGGGGGTTCGCTCACGAGCATGACGCCCCCGTTGCGCAGCAGACCTGATGCGTGCGCAGCTGTGTACGCAGGAGATCCGAATCCTCGGCTCGTGACGACATCCCAGTGTCGCCCCGGATATCGCCGGGGGAGGAGCGCCGCGTCCGCTTCGACGACCTCCACCCGATCCGCCAATCCGAGGCGGCCCACGAGGCGGCTGAGAAGGTCTGTTCTCTTCGCTCTTCGATCGACCAAGGTCACGGACACATCCGGGCGGTACATGGCGATCACCAGCCCCGGGTCTCCGCCACCGGAGCCCAGGTCGATCACATCGCCGGTGCCGTCAGGAATTCCCTTCACGAAACCGAGAGAGCGATCGATCACGGAGTCCAAGGGTTCTTGCCCCAACATGCCGATGCGCTGGGCTTCGCCCAGCGCATCGCTCAATCTTCTTCTCGATTCGGCCGACAGAACGGGTTCCATCGCCGTCCTTGGCTACTCAGGCTGATTCGGCCGCAGCAGGCGAAATCACAACTCTACGGTTCGGCTCATCACCTTCGGAATGTGTCGTGATGTCGGTGCGCCCGTTCAGCGCGTCGTGCACGATCTTGCGGTCAGCGGAGGTCATCGCCTCGAGGATTCTTGGAGTTCCCGTGCTCACCACTTCGTCGGCCACTTGGGTCACGAAACGGCCGAGAGCCTCACGGCGCTTGGCGCGGTACCCGCCGATGTCGATCCGCAGACGGGTTTGCTGATCGCCTGTTCTGCGCTGGCTCACGACACGGGTGATGTCCTGCACGGCCTGCAAGGTGCTTCCGCGCGGGCCGACCAGCAACCCGAGATCGGAACCATTCAAGCGAACTTCGATGTTCTCGTCCTCGATCGTGACCTCTGTCGAGGCGTCGGCGCCGAGGGCCTTTGCCAGTCCCAGAAGAAAGGTTTCCGCACTGGCTGCAACCTGCTTGGGATCCGGCGGGGGACCGTCAGGGCGCTCCTGCCGGGAGCGCTCAGCACGCTCACGGGGCTGATCCGTGCGATCCTTGTTGCGTTCCGATGAGCCACCCGATCGTGGAGCCTTGTCCTGGCCTCCCTGAGAGGAGCCTGTTCGGCTCTTGCGATCGCGACGGTCGGCTTTTGCACGTGGGCTCCGGGGGAGGACCCGTGCGCGCACCCGGGCTTCTCCTCGGGTCAGTCCGAACAAACCCGGCCGAGGCTCTTCGACGATCTCGAATTCGGCATCTTC
>JBJTGN010000189.1:0-2543 GCA_046093905.1 Actinomycetota bacterium | reverse complement strand
CTCGCCCTTGAACCGCGGATTCGGGATCGCTCCGGTCTTGTAGTCGCCGATGACAACGCGACCCTCGGCATCGAAGACGAATCTGTCGATGTAACCCTTCAGCGAAACGCCATCGACTTCAGCGAGAACTTCGTGCTCCATGCCGTCGAGTTCTGTCTGTTGGGGGTCTTCGAGCTTCCAGAGATTCGCGAGGCAATCGAATGCAGCCACTTTGAAATCGCGGAGCGTTCCCTGGGGCTTCTCGAGGGCAGTGACCTGCGCCTCCCAATCGCTGACCTTCCATCGCTCTCCTGCAAGATTGCGCACCGATTCGACGGTGCGCTCCCCTGCGTCGAGTTGGTAGAAGTGCTCGAGAACTTCGTGCACGAACGTCCCCAAGTGAGTCGCCCACGTTGGAGGTTCGACGATCCTGTCGATTCGGGAGAACTTGAACTTCATCGGGCAGTCCCGAAAGGTTCCGATCGAGGACGGCGACAAGTACTCGGGAACCTCGATCACCGAATCGCTCATACTCCGTCACCCTTCGTGAACATCTGGCCGGTCTCGACAAGATCGCCAGGACAATTCTGGCACGGGTAATCGTTCACGGGGCTCACATGCCAATGGTTGATCGAGCCATGACGACGGCTGAATCAGAACCTGCGATGCAGCGATATTCGTCTCGAGGAACGTGAATCTCAGTTGACGAGAACGAGAAGGTCCTTGGAGGCGTCGATCAGCCAGTTCGGCCATACACCGACGACAAGAGTGAATGCCGCAGCTCCACCGATGACCAACGCCGCCGACCAGGGAATCTCGACCGACTCTTTCGGTGCAGCTCCATCGGCATCGTCACTCAGCCACATGCTGATCATGATCTTGAGGTACAAGAATGCGGCAATGACCGACGCCACCATGGCAATGATCGCAATGGCATAGCTGTCGTTGACGACTGCAGATTTGATCACGCCGAACTTCGCAATGAATCCTGAGGTCACGGGCACGCCCGCTTGTGCGAGCAAGAAGACCGTCATGGCCAGAGCCAACGCCGGGCGTTGAGCTCCGAGGCCGCGGAATGCGGCGAGATCGGAACGTGCATCTCCCGCCCTGGTCACCAGTGAAACCACGGTGAACGATCCGATCACGAGGACCGAGTAGATCATCATGTAGACGAACATCGAGGGCACACCTTCGACGTCGCCCGAATGCCCAGCTGCCTCGAGTCCGATCAGGATGAAGCCTGCATGGCTGATCGATGAATAGGCGAGCATGCGCTTCACATCGGTCTGGACAACTGCGAGAACCGACCCGACTACGATCGACAAGATCGCAAGGACCCAGATCACCGGACGCCAATCCTCTGATCGATTCGACAGCGCCGAAACAAGGACACGGACGAATGCGGCGAATGCGGCGAACTTGCCAACCGACGCCATGAATGCGGTCACCGGCGTCGGGGCCCCCTGATAAACGTCCGGAGTCCAGAAGTGGAACGGTGCGGCCGCAACTTTGAAGCCGAGACCGACGAGCATCAGCGCAAGACCTGCCAGGAGCATCGCGTCATCGGGACGCACGAAGATCTCCGCCGTTAGGACGTCGGCAATTCCACCGATATTGGTCGTTCCTGTCGCGCCGTAGACGAGAGCCACGCCGTACAGGAAGAACGCGGAGGCAAATCCGCCGAGGCTGAAGTACTTGAGACCGCTTTCTTGGCTCTCGATTCGACGACGGTTGCTCGCAGCCAGGACGTACAGCGCAATGGACAGTGTCTCGAGACCGAGGAACAGCACGATCAAGTCGTTCGAAGCCGCCATGATCATTGCACCGAGAGACGCCGTCACGTACAGCGCATAGACCTCCGGACCATCCATCGATTCGCGCCTCAGGAAGCCCGCCGACGACAAAGAGACGAGGCCGAG
Source organism: Actinomycetota bacterium (assembly GCA_046093905.1). Lineage (GTDB taxonomy): Bacteria > Actinomycetota > Acidimicrobiia > Acidimicrobiales > Ilumatobacteraceae > Casp-actino8. Next base: position 645 of record JBJTGN010000189.1, on the reverse strand, counting down.
TGAGATCGTGACGCCGATCCAGACGAAGACGGTGAAATGGTCGATGTTCAGGGCGTCGTTGATGATCGACCGGGATCCATCGGAATTGACATCGATCCAGATGGCAATCTCGACCGCCAGAGCAGCCACAGCGAGCACTGCAGTCGACAAGGCGTACGCCGAGGATCGCCACATCTTCGTCAACGATCCAGCAACGAGGCCGATCATCGTTCCGCCGAGAAGAATGATCAGCGGCGTGATCGCCAACCAGTCGATGGAGGGGTATGTCATCGGCTGCATCACTCCTCACCCCCTTCTGCGTTCGTCGGTTCGGCCTCAGCGTCCGTCGGTTCGGCCTCAGCGTCCGTCGGTTCGGAACGGGAAGCCTCGGGTGCCACATACCCGGTGACCACTTCGACTCGGTCGAGCAATGCATCCACACTCGGCTCGATGCGATCGAGCATGGGCTTCGGATAGAGGCCGCAGAACACGATGATGGCGATGAACGGTGCAAGAACGAGACCCTCGCGCAACTTCAACTCGGCAAATGTCGAGTTCTCCTCGTCTGGTTCACCGTGGAAGACACGCTGGTACGCCCACAAGAGGTACAAGGCAGCGAGGATCACACCCGTCGCAGCGACGACAGTCCACCAACGAGCTGTTGGG
>JBJTGN010000188.1:0-5569 GCA_046093905.1 Actinomycetota bacterium | reverse complement strand
CAACGGATGGCCGATCGAGACGTACCTCGATATGTCGCATCCGCTTCAACGAGCCATTGTCGAAGGTCTCGCACATCTGATTTCGCGGCCGACCATTGCGCACATCGGCAGCGAGGGATGCGGAGCTCCCACACATGTGCTGCAGTTGATCGATCTGGCACGGGCATTCCGAGCGATCGCATCTGGTGCGGCAGGATCGTCAGGTGAGCGGATCGCTCGTGCAATGACGACTCACCCGGCAATGGTGGGCGGTCCGGGCCATGTCACCACCGCCCTCATGAGGGGCATTCCCGGTCTGGTGCTGAAAGACGGTGCCGAAGGGGTGTTCGCCGGTGCGCTTGCCGACGGACGAGCGTTGGCCCTCAAGATCGGTGACGGCTCGAATCGAGCTCGCCCCCCTGTGATGCGTGCCGCACTGCGAGCACTCGACGTCGACATGTCGAAAATTGATGAGGCGGTGTTCGAGTCTCCGGTGCTCGGTCACGGGCACCGTGTGGGTCAGGTACGTTGTGTCGGAGAGTTGGCGACTTTCGTCGACACGTGTTGACCGGGGAGGAGGGGCACGATGGCCGGCATCCCATTCGTTGGTCCAATCGATCCGCTGCGGTATGCCGAAGCGGAACTCGTCGCTCCGAAGATACGTCGTGTCGTCGCGCGTAATCCCTCGAAGTTCACGTTCACCGGAACGGGCACGTACATCATTGGCGACTCGCAAGATGTTGCGGTGATCGATCCTGGTCCGGATCTGCCTGAACATCGCGAGGCACTGATTCGTGCACTCTCGGGTCAGCGAGTGCGGGCCATTCTCATCACCCACTGTCACAGTGACCATGTCGGACTCGCTGAATGGTTGCGTAACGAAACAGGTGCGCCAACTGTTGCATGGAAGCCGCATGGCGATGTCGGCCCGCTCGACAATGACGATGACATTGCCGTGATGACCGAGTTGAAGCCCCCGCCGAAGACCCCTGAAGAGATCGAATCCGAACGTGAGAATGCGCGAGCTGCGGGATTGGATCCTGACGACATGGAGCTGCGTGAAACTGTCGACACCGAATTCGATCCCGATGTGCGTGTCGAAGATGGCGAGATTGCGGTTCAAGGTGACGGTTGGACTCTGACCGCCGTGCACACACCTGGTCACACGTCGAATCACATGTGTGTCGCCTTCGAAGAAGAAGGTGCACTGTTCACCGGCGATCACATCATGGGCTGGAGTACCACTGTCGTCTCGCCACCCGACGGGGACATGCGCCATTACATGGAGTCGTTGCGCAAGGTATTGAACCGCAACGACTCCGTTCTGTGGCCGACTCATGGTGCACCTGTCGTCGAGCCGCGGTCGTTCCTCCAGGCGTACCTCGATCACCGACTCGCTCGTGAGTCACAGGTCTTGCATGCAATCTCAGAAGGAATCGACACGGTCGTTCCGATGGTGCGAAAGATGTATGCAGCAGTCGCTCCCGAACTCCACATTCCGGCCGCGCGCAGTGTTCTTGCACACCTCATTCACCTCGTCGAGGACGGACGCCTGCGAGTTCGGGGTGGGGGCGCAGCTCGCCTGTCGAGCACGTACGAGTCCGCTTGAAAGTTTCATATAGGGTGACACTTCATGGAGATCCTGCGCACACCTGATGACTGTTTCGCCGATTTGCCTGACTGGCCCTACGAGCCCTTGTACACCGTGGTTCCAGTCGACGCGAGCGGTGAACAATCGCTCCGCATCCATCACATCGATGTGTCCCCTGAGACGTGGAGCAACGAGACCGTGTTGTGCATGCACGGCGAGCCGTCGTGGGGTTTCCTCTATCGCAAGATGATTCCGGTGCTCACCGGTGCAGGTCATCGAGTCGTCGTTCCCGATCTTGTCGGCTTCGGTCGCAGTGACAAGCCGGCTGCGCTGACGGATTACACCTATGAACGACATGTGACGTGGATGAGTGACTGGCTCCTCGCAAATGACCTGACGAACCTGACGCTTGTGTGTCAGGACTGGGGCGGTCTGATCGGCCTGAGGTTGGCAACAGCGTTTCCTGACCGTTTCTCGCGGATCGTGATTGCCAATACGGGACTCCCCACGGGAGACCCACCGCCGAACGAAGCCTTCCTCGCGTGGCGCAACTTCAGCCAGACGACTCCCGTCTTTGCGACATCGACAATCATTCAGGGCGGATGTTCGACGAAGCCCTTGGCACCTGAAGTTCTTGCCGCCTACGACGCTCCCTATCCGGAAGAATCGTTCAAGGCGGGAGCGCGCATCTTCCCGACACTCGTGCCGGCCTCTCTCGATGACCCTTCGTCGTCAGCCAACATCGCAGCGTGGAAAGTGCTCGAAACATGGTCGAAGCCGTTCAGTTGCGCGTTCAGCGACAAGGACCCGGTGACGCGCAATGGCGAATGGGCATTTCGCCGTGTCGTGCCGGGCGCACAGGATTCACTTCACACAACGATCGAAGGCGCAGCCCATTTTCTCCAGGAGGATCGCGGACCCGAATTGGCGAATTTCGTCAATGCGGTGATCGCCCACAGATGATGCCCGCACGAGCGGTGTCTCGGTGAGTCAAAATACGTCGATGATCGGTCGATTTGCTCCGTCACCGACAGGGCCGTTGCACATCGGCAATCTGCGGACTGCGTTGATCGCGTGGCTCGCAGCCCATGTCACTGGCGGCACGATGTTGTTGCGAATCGAAGATCTCGATCGAAGCAACAGTTCGCGGGTGAACGAAGAGGTGCAGCGCGCAGATCTCGACGCTCTCGGTATCACGTACGAGTCATCAGTCGAGCGACAAAGCGACCGCTTCGAGTTCTACCGATCGGTGATTGCCGAGTTGACGAAACGGGATCTCGTGTATCCGTGCTATTGCTCGAGACGAGAGATTCGAGAGGCTGTCAGCGCACCCCAAGGAAATTACGCCCATGTTCCGTACCCGGGAATATGTCGGACGTTGAGTGCAGCCGACCGCCGTGACCGAGAGAGCAGTGGACGTCATCCGGCTCTACGGCTGCGAACCGACGGCGAGGTGTACACCGTGAACGATCGCGTTGCTGGTGAAACAGTCCTTCACACCGATGATTTCGTTCTCGAACGCAACGATGGTGTGCCGTCGTACAACTTGGCGGTCGTTGTCGATGACGAACTTCAGGGAGTCGATCAAGTCGTACGCGGCGATGATCTTCTGTCTTCAACGGGAAGGCACATCCACCTGCAGACGCTTCTCGGATTTCGCACTCCGGAATTCGCCCACGTCCCATTGGTGCTCGGAGGAGATGGCGAACGTCTGGCGAAACGCCATGGGGCAGTGACGCTGTCGGACCTCTCGTCGGCGGGAACGAGTCCAACGGAGGTCCTCGCAGTTCTCGCTCGCAGCATCGGAGTCGACCTCGACGAACCGCGCGAAGCAGCAGACCTCCTCGGCAACTTCACTTGGGATCGATTGCCTCGCAGTGCCTGGACCATCCCGAAGCCCTGGCAGACTGTCGAACAATGAGCAGATCCAGTGACGGCGTCGACGATCTCGGTCTTGTCCTCGGGTATCGCAACGCTCGAGACGAGCGCTCGGAGATCGAGGAGGTCGCTCCCGACCTACTGGTGACTCCCTTTTGGACACCGGAGATGTGTCGAGCGGTGATTCGCGCAGCTGAGGAAGTGGGAGGCTTTGCGGCGGATCCGGATGATCCGGTGCCCGGATACGAAGTCAGCCTCGCTGTGATCAGCCCGAAGTTGTACGACAATCTTCAGAACGATCTCGGTGCCCGCATCTGGCCGCGGCTGCGCACGGTTTGGCCTCTCGTCGACTATCACGGAGTCCGCGATGCGTTCGTCATCAAGTACAGCTTGGACACCCAGACCGAGCTTCGGCTTCATCACGACGTCGCTCAAGTGTCGGCTTCAGTGAAGTTGAACGACGATTACGTGGGAGCCGAACTCGACTTCCCGCGGCAGAACTTCACCAACGCTGGTGTGCCCGTCGGGTCACTCCTCATATGGCCCTCACTCGTCACACATCCTCATCAGACACAACAACTCGTTTCCGGGGTCAAGTACGGCTTGACCATCTGGTTCGAAATCCCCGAACAGTACGAGTAGACCGTGCTCGACGTCTTCGCCTCATTTCGACCGTGGGAGGACCCGACATGTGTGTCGATCGGACGTCTGCCGATGCGACCGACTCTCACTCCTCATCCGAGTGCGGACAGTGCTCGGCTCGGCCGAGAGGCGTCGCCATGGTTCACGGATCTGTCCGGTTCGTGGTCGTTGCGTTTGTGGGCGAATCCGGATGACGTGTCTCGTCGCGCGATCGAACGGGACGTGCCCAAGCCGAAACGCTGGCGTGCAGTCGAGGTGCCGGGCAATTGGACGGTTCAAGGGTTCGATGATCTGCCGCACTACACGAACGTGCAGATGCCGTGGCCGATGCGTCCGCCCGAAATTCCGAGTGCCAACACAACCGGGGTGTATCGACGCACCTTCACCGTGCCGAAAGATTGGACCAGCCGACGCACCATCTTGCACATCGGTGGAGCCGAGAGTGTTCACTGCGTCTTCATCAATGGCACCTTCGTCGGATACGGGTCCGACAGCCGCCTCCCGAGTGAATACGACATCACTGCACATCTCGTGAAGGGGAAGAATCTCGTCGCCATCATGGTTCCGCGGTTCAGCGCCCAGTCGTATGTGGAAGATCAAGATCAATGGTGGATGGCGGGACTGCACCGTGAAGTCTTCCTCGAATCTCGAAGTCGAGTGGGAATCGACGTCGTGCACGTCGTTGCTGACTGGGATGCGGACTCGTCGACTGCGACGGTGTCTGCAAAGACGACGGTCTCCATCGATGAAAGGCGTGATGAAGGAGCGGACTCGAACGCACTGACGCCGGGATGGTCCGTGCGCACGTGGGTCGAAACTCTCCAGGGCAACGTTCTCGGCGAGGAGCACACCAGTCCCGTTCCACACCGTCACCGAACCCCGTACGTATTCGAGGGGCACTTTGTCAACCAATCATGGACCGTTCCAGGTGCGCATCCGTGGTCTGCCGAGGATCCGATTCTGTATCGCCTCATGTGCGAACTCGTCGATCCCTACGGCACGGTCGTCGAAGTCATTGCCCAACGAATCGGTTTTCGGCGTGTGGAGATTCGGGACGGTCTCGTGTCCGTGAACGGACGGCCGATCACCTTCATGGGGGTGAACCGCCACGATCATCATCCGGAACGGGGTAAGGCAGTCACCGTCGAGGACATGCGTGCCGACATCGTCTGCATGAAGCAGGCCAACATGAACGCCGTTCGCACCTCGCATTATCCGAACGACCACCGCTTCTACGATTTGTGCGACGAGTACGGCCTGTACGTCATCGATGAGGCGAACATCGAGAGCCATGCATTCAATACGAGTCTGTGCCACGACCCTCGATACAGATCGACATGGTTGGAACGCATGTCGCGCATGGTGGACCGGGATCGAAATCACCCGAGCATCATCATGTGGAGTCTCGGCAACGAATCCGGATTCGGCGAGATACACGAGGCGTGTGCGGCTCTCGTTCGATCGATGGATCCGACTCGG
>JBJTGN010000187.1:0-5972 GCA_046093905.1 Actinomycetota bacterium | reverse complement strand
GAACTAAGTTTCACCGGCGGCGAGCCGAGAGAAGATGTTGCGCTGACTCACCACGGGATCGGAGTGACCGGTCGACGTCATGATGCCCCCTGTCCAATGAGTTCTGAGTCATCCTTGGGGGTCTTGACCCCGAGGAACGTTCGCCCCCGTGCAATTCTCGAGCGGGAGAAGAGAACCAACGCTGGGCGCAGGAAGAACCAGGCAACGATCAAGTCGATGAGAGTCGACAAAGCCAGGAAGAAGGCGAAGCCTCTGACTGCACCGACCGTCAAATACCAGAGCGTGAGTGCACCGATCAACGAAGCGACGTCAGCCGTCACAATGGTCTTCCACGCCGCTGCGAAACTCCTGTCCGACGCAGACTGCAAGGTACGACCCGTTCGAAGATTGTCCTTGAGTTTCTCGAAGACGACGACGTACGAGTCGATGGTGATACCCACGGAAACGACGATTCCGGCAATTCCAGCGAGGCTGAGAGCCAACCCGTTCGTTTGGGACAGCAGAGAAATCACGTTCCATTGGACGAGACCTGCAACCACGATTCCCACCGCCACGATCAGTGCGATCAGCCGGTAGTACAGAATCATGAACAGCAGGACGAGGCCGACTCCGACGAGGCCAGCAAGGATCGCTGCATCGAGCGAGTCCCCTCCGAGAGTTGGCGACACGGTCTGGACCGCTTGAACTGCCAATCGAACAGGCAAGGCACCGCTCTTGAGCACTCGAGCAAGTTCTCGTGCTTCGGACTCCTGGAAATTACCAGTGATGTCGACTCCACCGGTGAAGCTGGGCTGGTTGACCGACGGTGCCGACTGAACGACTCCATCGAGCACGATCGCCATCCGACCCGTCGGACAGATCTGAGTACGGGAGAAGCACTGTGCAGCACCGATGTTCCACAGATCCGAGCCCTCTGCCCCTGATCTGAGAGAAACTCTCACACCCCATGAACCTTGAATGATGTCTGCAGTTGCGTCATCAGCGAAAACTTCACCCGTCGCGAACGACGGTCCCAACTGGTAGATCTCGGAACCATCGACACTCTGCACGATGACGATCGCTGCCGGGTCGTTCGGATCCCCGGTCTGGTCGACGGGTACCGAACTTGCGGACCCATCTGCGGGTACGGACGTCGCAGTGTCGACGGCGGTCTCGGTCGGAGGGCTCACCGACGTGGAGGTCGATTCGGCCGTCGAAGTTGGCGGCTGAGTACCGGTGACGCGATTGACAGGTCTCGACGGACCACCTGGAGCGGTCGTCGACGATTCAGATGTCGTCGAATCTGTCGGCGTCGTCGACGCAGTGGACGACGTGGACGACGTGGACGACGATTCTGGATCCGTTGGGGCAAGTGGCGCAGCTGTCAGTACCGGTCTGAGAAGAACCTCACCAGTCACTTGGACGAGACGGATTGCCTCTTCCTGGTTCTCGATTCCCGGCAGGTTGACCACGATTGCATCGCCCTGGCGAATGATTTCTGGTTCGGCCACTCCGAGAGAGTCGACTCGATCACGAATTCGCTCGACCGCCACATCGAGACTCTCGGAACTGTATTCTCCGACCGGCTCCTGCGTGACTGCGACGCCACCCTGCAAGTCGAGGCCGAGAGCGGGTGTGTTGTCAGACGCGATATTCGCACTCGTTGCACCGATGAGAATCAGCAGCAACAGCGCAAGCGACCAACCAAGTCGTTTCGATGAATACAACGCGTCACTCGCCTTCGCCGGAAGTGTCCGGGACATGACCACCGGCCGGCTCGACCGAGGGATTGATCCGACGCAGCAAGGAATTGCGTGCGACTCGAATTTCCGTTTCATCGGCAATTTCGAGCCAGACGACATCTCCATCCATGGCGTTCACGAACCCGTACACGCCGGAGTTGGTGATCACTTCGTCTCCGACCTGGATCGCACGCTGCAATTCCTGTGTTTCACGCAGTCTCCGACGCTGAGGACGAATCATCAGGAAGTACATGGCGCCGCCAATGAGCACCATGAATCCGAGGGTGAAAAGAAAGCTGCCGCCGGCCTGGTCCTCTGATGCGGAAGTGGAAGCAAGAAGCGAGACGAAAGAAGAAGGGCTCATGGTCGTGTGTTCCAGTGGTTCGTGCGAAGATGCGCTCGGCGTTTCCGAGCCAGCGCAATGTTAGTAGGGCGAACCCGATGGCGGGGTCAGGGACATCCCGTTCGACCTCAGCCCCACACGTCCAATACTTCCCTTCTCAGGGAATCGAAGGTTCCGGAACGGATTGCTGACCTCATCCGGGCCATCAAATCGAGTGTCCATGCAACATTGTGCAAACTGATCAGGCGGGATGCAGTCGGTTCTCCGACCTGCAACAGGTGTCGGATGTAGCCCCGGCTGTGCCGCCGACACACGTCGCATCGACATTCGGTGTCGATGGGCGAGTCATCCATGATGTGACGGGCATTTTTCAGGTGCAACTTCCCCTGAGATGTCAGAGCAGTGCCGTGCCGTCCAAGACGTGTCTGCATCACGCAATCGAATTGGTCCACACCGAGTGCGACCGACTCCACGAGAGAGGCGGGGTCGCCCACACCCATCAGATACCGGGGACGATCACCTGGGAGGATCGAGGTAGCCGCCGCCAGAGCTGGGAGCATCTCTTGTCGAGTTTCGCCCACGGAGAGGCCCCCGATGCCGTATCCATCGAAATCCAGTTCCACTGTGCGCCGTGCACTCTCCCGACGCAGTTCCTCGGATATTCCTCCCTGCACGATTCCGAAAAGTGCCTGGTCCGGGCGCGTGTGTGCCCGTCGGGCCCGGGCCGCCCATGCGGCGGTTCGGTCGACAGCCTGTCGAATCACCTCATCGGCAGATGGCAGAGCGGGACAAACGTCGAGGACCATCTGAATATCGGCTCCCAGTTTCGTCTGTACCTCGACAGCGGATTCCGGCGTGAACCGGTGGGTACTTCCGTCGTAGGTCGATCGAAACGTCACCCCGTCGTCGTCGACTTCCGGCTGGAGGGAGAACACCTGGAACCCACCGGAATCGGTCAACGTCAGTCCTGACCAGCCGGCAAACTTGCCCAAACCACCGAGCGACTCAACGACTTCGGCGCCAGGCCGCAACATCAGGTGATACGTATTACCGAGAACGATCTGAGCCCCGAGCGCCTCGTAATCGGCAGCACTCAGGTATTTGATCGCTCCACGAGTACCGACAGGCATGAAACACGGGAAGTCGTACGATCCATTGGCCGTCACAGCCGTCCCGCATCGCGCTCCACCGTCACGTGCTTCGATGTGCATTTCGACAGGTTTCACGCTGGGTTCACTCCTCGACTGCCGGTCATCCACGTCGCTCGAGCAACATGGCATCCCCGAACGAGAGGAAACGGTACTCGTGGGCCAAGGCTGTGGCATAGATGTCGCGCCAACCGCCGCTCGTGAAAGCATCGACGAGAAGAAGAAGAGTCGTGCGAGGCATGTGAAAGTTCGTCAAGAGGAGATCGACGATCTTCCATTCGTATTCGCCGTGGATGAACAACTTCGTTCGACCACTCAACTCCCCGAATGTTGCGACGCTCTCGAGTGAACGCACTGCTGTCGTTCCGATTGCAACCACTCGATCGGCTTTCTCGGCACGTTCGAGCGTGCTTTCGGGCACCGAGTAGAACTCGGAGTGAATCTCGTGTTCACGTGGATCCTCGGTCTGGATCGGCCTGAACGTGTCCACTCCAACGACGAGTTCGACCGAGGCGAATTCCACACCCTGGTTGCGCATTGTCTGAATCAGATCTTGTGTCAGGTGAAGGCCTGCAGTCGGTGCCGCAGTCGATGCTGGTCGACGCGCGTACACGGTCTGATACCGATCCATGTCATCGACATCTTCGGTCACGTACGGCGGAAGAGGAAGTTTGCCGATTCGCTCGATGAAGCCGAGAGCATCACCATCGTGACAAAGTTCGACCTCGAACGAGTCCCCATTTCCACGACGGCCACAGAACACCACTTCGGAACCGCTTCCCAAGTGCCGAAGAAATTCACCATCTCTCAGGCGACCTCCGGGCCGGACAAGAGCTTCCCATCGACGTGAGTTCTCATCGATTGGTTCGAGAAGCAGGACTTCCACAGCACCACCTGTCGAGCGCTGCAAGTTCAACCGTGCGGGAAGAACCTTGGTGTCGTTGACGACGACGAGATCACCTGGTTCGAGGTATTCAGGTAGGTCACGCACCCGCCTGTGGTCGTATCGGCCCAGCCCTCGATCCACCAGGAGTCGAGCGAGGTCGCGCGGCTCGACAGGAGTCTGCGCAATGCGATCGGCAGGCAATTCGTAGTCGTAATCGGAAACGTGCATTCAGGTGAAAAGTTCCGGGATGCCAGACGAAGGCGGATTCAATTGGAGGTGCTCCCACGCAGCAGCCAGCGCGACTCGGCCACGCGGAGTTCGTGCAAGAAAACCTTGCTGGATCAAGAAAGGCTCGTAGACGTCCTCGACTGTCTCACTCTGTTCTCCCACGCTGATCGCCAACGTCGACAGACCCACGGGACCACCCCCGAACTGTACGCACAACGCTGTGAGGATCGAACGGTCGAGCTTGTCGAGGCCTCGTTCATCCACGCCGAAAACGGCGAGGCCGTCTCGCGCTGTCACCGCATCGATACCTCCCGCAGCTCGAACCTGAGAAAAGTCTCGGACACGACGAAGAAGACGATTCGCGATACGGGGTGTCCCCCGGCTTCGACGAGCGATCTCCCGAGTGCCGTCATCGTCGATGTCGACATGCAGGATTCGTGCAGCACGGCTCACGATTGATTCCAACTCGTCCTGCTCGTAGTAATCGAGACGGGCAACGAGACCGAACCTGTCCCTCAAGGGACCGGTGATCAAACCAGTACGGGTCGTGGCTCCGACAAGTGTGAACCGAGGCAGCGACAGTCTGATACTGGAGGCCGACGGTCCTTTGCCGACAACGATGTCCAACTGAAAGTCTTCCATCGCCGGATAGAGAATCTCCTCGACGGATCTGTTCAGTCGGTGAATCTCATCGATGAAGAGGACATCACCCGGTTCGAGTTTGGTCAGGATGGCAGCAAGGTCTCCAGCCCTTTCGAGAGCTGGCCCGGACGTGATGTGCAATCGAACCGACATCTCCTCAGCAATGATCCCTGAGAGTGTGGTCTTTCCGAGACCAGGGGGTCCTGCGAAGAGCAAGTGGTCCACCGCTTCCGAGCGACGACGAGCCGCCTCCAGCACGATGGTCAATTTCTCCTTCAACTCTCGTTGACCGACGAACTCCGACAGCGACTTCGGACGTAGACCGGATTCTTCTGACTCCTCCACGACATCTTCGACCTTCGGTCGCAGCAATTCCGAGTCGATCTTGGGATCGATGAACTCCTCACGCACGTCGAACTCCCAGGACTCGAAGAGCCTCTCTCAGCAGGTCACTGCTCGAAGCATGAGGATCGATCCCGCGCATCGCATCGCGAATTTCTGCTTCGCTGTATCCGAGACTGGACAACGCCTGACGGACGTCTGCAGACGAACTTGTCGATGCCGCACCTGGTGCACCGACGAGACTGTCGAGTTGTACGACTCGATTCTTGAGTTCGACGAGAAGTCTCTCCGCAGTCTTCTTTCCCACACCTGGAACGAGAGTCAATGACGCAATGTCCTGAGAGGCGATGATGTCCATCAACGTGCCCGGTTCGTGAGTCCCAAGGACAGCCAAGGCAAGCGTTGGACCGACCCCATGAGCGGAGACGAGCATTTGGAACGTCGCCCTCTCGTCACGTGAAAGAAATCCGAAGAGCGTCTGATGATCTTCACGGATGTGATGGTGCACATGCAAGAAGACATCTGTTGTCGGCTCGAGTTCGGCCAGCGTCCTGGGGGTCACAGACACGACGTAACCGACTCCCTGAACTTCGATCAACACGTGCTGATCGCTGATGCGCTCGAGAACTCGACCTCTGAGAGAACCGATCATGCGTCGACCT
>JBJTGN010000186.1:0-12721 GCA_046093905.1 Actinomycetota bacterium | reverse complement strand
TCGGCCGTCGACATCAGCCACTGCACTGCTGCCTCGGTGAGTTCCAAAGTGCGCTTGTAATCGCGCACGTCATCGGGCAAGTTCTCGAGAGCCTCTGCCAGGCGTCGGGCATCGTCAGGTCGCCCTGCGAGATGGCGAAGCGGTCGAATGTAGGTGCGGATCGTGAACAGAACGCACGATGTCGATGGGAAGCGACGCAATGTTTCGCGTTCGACACGCAGGAACAACCTGTCAGGCACGGTCGAATCGCCGACGTCGGGAAGTTCCATCGTCGGAGCTGCGGTTCCGTCGAGCGGCGTGTAGGGATCATCGGTGTCGAGAACACCCCAACCGAGTCTCCAGAAGGGCTTGTCCGATGTGAGTCGTGTGAAGAACGAATCGATCGGACCTTCGAGCTGTTCGTTGAGTTGTGCAACGGGAGCATGGACAGCGGACAACGCCAAGCCGATCTTCGACTGCAGATCCCACCTGTTCGGGAAGCATACGGAACCTGCTCCGAACACAAGATCGCCATCGCGTTCGACGAGAAGTGCCAGATCTTCCTGAACGAGTCGGCCAGCCATGAACAAGGGGTGTTCGTGTTGCTGCGACACATCGAACGACGTCTGTCGGACGAGGTCGATCATCTCGTCGCCTCGACGTTCGAATCGAGCAGGCCAATGAGTGGCGAGGTGACCGCACAGAGCTTCGAGAACTTCGGCACCTTCTGCGCCTGTTCCCTCCATCGCTGCGTTCACCGTGCTGGCATTGACGTCCATCAATTGCGCTTTGCGAGAGACGTCTCCGTCGTACCGATCGTCGAGTTCGATCCACTCGGCGAGATCGAGTGGACGCAGACCGAGTCTCCATCGAAACGTTCCCGCGACGTATGGCTGATAGTCGCGAGGCTGGGATTCCTGCCCAGGGGGTGACGCCGACAGCTCTGCCACTCGGATCACACTCACTTGCCGCGATCGCGTCGCAGAACAGATGGAACCTGGCCGAAGACCGAGACCGACTGTCGAAGCGGGACGAGACTTCCACGACTCGAATCACCCGGTTGACCCTGAACAGCACGGATCGCCTGCGCGGCAAGCAAGCGCAATTGATCAACTTCGTCACGCAGTCGCTGAACTTCTGCCTCGAGATGCATGATGCGTCGAATCCCCTCGACGCTGACACCTTCGGCTGTGAGCTCCGCGATCCGGCGTAGACGAGCGATATCAGTGTCGCTGTAGCGGCGATTTCCACCTTGAGTTCGCGCCGGTTGCAGCAAACCGCGGCGTTCGTAGATGCGCAAAGTCTGAGGGTGCATCCCCGCGCGCTGGGCTGCAACGGAGATCACGTACAGCGCACGTTCATCGGATCCCTTGCTCATCGAGCCCCCCTCGACAACTTCTCACGCGGATTCGACGACGTGACACGAGCGAGCTCCTCGACAGCCTTGCGCTCGTCATCGTCGAGAACTGTCGGCACGACCACCTCGACGGTGACGATCAGATCACCCTTCGCTTTGGTCGTATCGATCCCGCGACCTTTGACCCGGTGACGGGAGCCGGGCTGAGTTCCCGGTTTGATGCGCAAGGTGACCTTGTCCCCTTCGAGTGTCGGAACATCGATGTCCGCTCCGAGTACTGCCTCGCTGTAGGTGATCGGGACTTTGACCGTCAGATTCTGACCATCTCTGGCGAACACCGGGTGTGGCGAGACTCGACAGATGATGAACAGGTCTCCACTCGGTCCGCCATTGCGTCCAGGGGTTCCCTTTCCCTGAAGGCGAATGCGCTGACCATCGGCAACGCCGGATGGAACGCGCACCTTGACTTCGCGGTTGCGCTTTTCAATCCCGGTTCCGCGGCATGTGCCACACGGATCTTCGATGATCGAGCCGGAACCTCCACATCGCGAGCACGGCGACGAGAACGAGAAGAACCCCTGATTGTCATCGACTTGGCCCCGACCGGAACATTGCGAGCACATCACAGGCGACGAACCGGGTCGTGCGCCCGTGCCCTGGCATGTCGCGCAGCGCGCGTCACTCGTCAGATGAACTGTCGTCGTGACTCCGCGCACTGCATCGACGAAATCGAGCGCGAGAGACGCCTCGAGGTCGGAGCCGCGGCGCGGACCGACGCCACTGGCTGCGCCACCCCGAGCCCGTCCGCCGGTGAACATCCGGAAGATGTCGTCGAAAGCTCCGCCATCACCGGTCGTGAATCGTGTGCCACCGCCGCCCATCATCGGGCCGAGTCGCCGTACCTCGTCGTACTCCTGTCGCTTCGTCTCATCCGACAGAACGTCGTACGCAGTCGAAATTTCTTTGAAGCGCTCTTCGGCAGCCGCATCACCGGGCTTCGCGTCCGGGTGATTCTCACGTGCCAGCTTGCGGTACGCCTTCGTAATGTCCTTCGCTGAAGCATCCTTCGACACTCCGAGCACGGCGTAATAGTCCTTTTCGTACCACTCGCGTTGTGCGGTCATCGGAGTTCCACCTTCTCGCTGATCCTCAGCCGCGCACCTTGACCATGGCCGCGCGCAGAACTCTTCCCTTCCACAGGTAACCCGTACGCAGAACATCGACGACGACAGTGCCGCCATCGCTGTCTCCGGGCTCGTGCATCACAGCTTCGGCGAGTTCGGGGTCGAACGGCTTTCCGCTCAGATCCATCACTTCGAGGCCCTGCTTCTTCAGCTCACCCAACAGCAGATTGAACAGCGGTTCCACCTGCTGGGGATGTGCGACGAACGCTGCCTCACAGGCATCGAGCACCGGAAGAAGAGATTCAGCGATCCTTCCTGTTGCACGATCGATGTCATCGGACGTCTGTGCCGCCACTCGCTTTCGATAGTTCTCGAAATCAGCCTGCAGTCGCTGAGCGATGTCGCGGAACGAGTCGCGTTCCGCGAGCAACGCCGCAACATCGACATCCTCGAGTCGAGCACCGTCATCGGGTGAAGTTGGGAGGTCCTGTTCGGTCGGGTCCGAGTCGTCGCTACCGATCGAGGTCGTCTCTTCTTCCCGAACAGGATCTTCGTTCACATCTGCCTTCGCGTCGTTGTCCATTGTTCAGCACGCCTTCGTGATCGCCGTCGCCGTCAGTTGTCCGCGTCGACGATCTCGGCATCGACGATCTCGTCGTCGTTGACATCCGAGGTCTGACCAGAGGCCGAACTGCCTGCAGCATTCGCATCGCGAGCCGCTGCCTCGTAGAGCTTCTGACTGAAAGCCTGACTTGCGGTCATCAACGTTTCCGTTGCTGCCTTGATCGCAGCTGTGTCGCTTCCTTCGAGGGCCTTCTTCAGATTCGCCAATGGCTCTTCGACTGCAGCCTTTTCCTCAGCTGACACCTTGTCGCCCTGATCGCGCAGCACCTTCTCGGTCTGGTACACGAGCGAGTCGGCATTGTTGCGGATCTCGGCTTCTTCGCGTCGCTGGCGATCCTCTTCTGCATGAGCTTCGGCGTCCTTGACCATCTGGTTGATGTCGTCCTTCGACAGCGTCGACTGACCGGAGATCGTCATCGATTGCTCCTTGTTGGTCGCACGATCCTTGGCGCTCACATGCACGATTCCGTTCGCATCGATGTCGAATGTGACTTCGATCTGCGGGACGCCGCGCGGTGCAGGCGGAAGATCGACCAACTGGAACTTGCCGAGCGTCTTGTTGTACGAGGCCATCTCTCGCTCGCCTTGAAGCACATGGATCTCGACGGATGGCTGCATGTCCTCAGCAGTTGTGAAGACCTCCGTGCGCTTGGTCGGGATCGTCGTGTTGCGCTCGATGAGCTTGGTCATGACCCCGCCCTTCGTCTCGATACCGAGTGACAGCGGCGTCACGTCGAGCAGAAGAACATCCTTGACGTCACCCTTCAGAACTCCGGCTTGGACAGCCGCGCCAATGGCGACGACCTCATCGGGGTTGACGCTCTTGTTCGGCTCCTTGCCGGTGAGCGACAGCACGAGGTCCTGGACAGCTGGCATACGAGTCGAGCCGCCAACGAGGATCACATGGTTGATCTGACCCTTGGTGAGGCCGGCATCCTTGATCGCCTGTTCGAAAGGAATGCGACAGCGCTCGATGAGGTCCGCTGTCATCTCCTGGAACTTGGCACGCGTCAGGGTTTCGTCGAGGTGCAACGGCCCCTCGGGAGTCGCCGTGATGAACGGCAGGTTGATCTGCGTCTGCTGCACCTGGCTGAGTTCGATCTTGGCCTTCTCCGCGGCTTCCTTGAGTCGCTGCGTCGCCATGCGATCGTTCGCGAGATCGACGCCATGAGCAGCCTTGAACTGATTGACGAGCCAGTCGATGATGCGCTGGTCCCAGTCGTCACCACCGAGCACCGTGTCACCATGTGTGCTCTTGACTTCGAAGACGCCATCGCCGATTTCGAGAACCGATACGTCGAACGTTCCACCACCGAGGTCGAAGACGAGAACCGTCTCATCGGCGTCACCTTTGTCGAGGCCGTATGCGAGAGCAGCTGCAGTTGGCTCGTTGATGATGCGGAGAACTTCGAGACCCGCGATCTGTCCGGCTTCCTTGGTTGCTGTTCGCTGGGCATCGTCGAAATAGGCCGGCACGGTGATGACGGCCTGGGTCACCGTGTCGCCGAGATAGGCCTCAGCATCGCGCTTCAATTTCATCAGCGTGCGGGCGCTGATCTCCTGGGGGGAGTACTGCTTGCCGTCGATGTCCTCGCTTCGCCAGGTCGTTCCCATGTGGCGCTTGATCGAGCGGAACGTGCGATCCGGATTGGTGATGGCCTGACGCTTCGCAACCTCGCCGACGAGGACTTCGCCCGCCTTCGAAAAGGCCACGACCGACGGGGTCGTACGGGAACCCTCGGAATTGGGAATGACGACGGGTTCGCCGGCCTCGAGGACCGACACGACGGAGTTGGTGGTACCGAGATCGATTCCGACTGCCTTGGCCATGATGAAAACCTCTGATGTTTGCTGCCGGACTGCGTCCGGTGGTGGGTGAGAATCTGTATGGCGGGCAAAGGTTGCGTCGCCGTGTGTCAGGATAACGAGCCCTCGAGTTATCCACAACCTGCCCATTCACAATCTTTAGTCGAAGTCACTCAAGTCTTGACGGGCGCGAGATCCGAGGAAATCCGAATCCGTGAACCCATCTCTCGAGCACTGAGTCCACCATCCCCAACGGACAGAATGAGCCCATGAGCGCACACGATCTCGTCATCAGGAACGCCTCACTCGTGGACGGCACCGGGGCACCGGCCCGACACGCCGACATTGCCGTCACGGGCTCGACGATCACCGAAGTCGCACCGCAGATCGCCGGCAAGGGAACCCAGGAGATCGACGCCGACGGACTCGTCGTCACTCCCGGTTTCGTCGACATCCACACCCACTTCGATGGCCAAGCCACGTGGGATCCGGTGCTCGCACCATCGAGTATCCACGGAGTCACATCGATCGTCATGGGCAACTGCGGCGTCGGCTTCGCCCCCGCTCTTCCCACGCAAGAACAGCACGACTGGCTGATCGGCATGCTCGAAGGCGTCGAAGACATTCCGGGAACAGCTCTCGCCGAAGGTCTCGCATGGGATTGGGAAACCTTCCCCGAGTACCTGGATGCGCTCGATCGGCGTACCTACGCGATCGATGTCGCAACTCAGGTCGCACACGCTCCACTGCGGGCATATGTGATGGGAGAGCGCGGAGCTGATCCGAACGAAGCACCGACCATCGACGAACTGCAGCGCATGGCCGATCTCGTGAAGGAAGGAATTCTCGCCGGCGCCCTTGGATTCAGCACGAGTCGCACATACATCCACCGCACCCGCGACGGTGCATTCCTCGGCACTCGTTTCTCTTCTGCCGACGAATTGCTCGCTCTCAGTTCAGCCATGGCTGAGACCGGTCGCGGTGTCGTGCAACTGATCTCCGATGCGTATCAAAGTGACGACCATGAATTCGCTCTCGCGGAAATGAAGTTGATGGAGGAACTCGCTCGTCGCACCGGACGGCCACTCAGCATGACGGTGCAACAGCCCGAACCTCTCCCCGATCGCTGGCGTGAAATGGGTGAGTGGGTCGATGCCGGCGTGGACAAGGGTCTTCCTCTTGCGACTCAGGTCGCAGTTCGGCCGATCGGAGTTCTCCAGGGACTCACAGCAACTGTCAATCCATTGCTCATCTGCCCGAGTTACGTCGAGATCGCTGGCAAGCCCCTGGCCGAAATCGTCGTTGCATTACGCGATCCAGAACGTCGGGCGCGCATCGTTGCCGAACATCCCGTCGCTGTGGCACGGATGGAAGGCCTCGCCGGAGAAATGTTCGGCGGGTTCCACAAGTTGTACCCGATGGAGAATCCGGTCAATTACGAGCCAGCCCCCAGCGACTCCGTTGAAGCCCGGGCGGCGGCTCGGGGTCTGCCCGTCATCGAATTCCTCATCGACTTGCTGATCGAAGACGATGGCAATCGCCTGCTCTACATGCCCCTGTTCAATTTCGCCAAGGGCAACCTCGATGATGTGCGAGAGATGTTGTTGCGCAAGAACGCTGTCATCGGCCTGTCCGATGCAGGCGCACACTGCGGTGCCATCAGCGATGGAAGTGCAACGACGACAGCACTCGCACTGTGGACCAAGGACCGCACGCGCGGCGAAAAGCTCCCTCTCGAGTTCATGGTCAATCACATCACGCAGAGAACGGCACATCACGTGGGGCTCTACGACCGCGGCGTGATCGCCCCCGGCTACCGAGCCGACATCAACGTCATCGACATGGGCGTTCTCGGCACTCCTCCACCACGCATCGTGCACGACTTGCCGGCCGGCGGTCGGCGTCTCATGCAGACAGCAACCGGCTACCGCTACACGATCAAGAACGGCGTGGTGTCGTTCGTCGACGGCGAGCACACGGGTTCTCTCCTCGGCTCGCTGATTCGCGGGTCGCGCCCTGCTCCTCGTTGACAACGAACTCCCGCTCATTCGATCGAACGTGATCGTTCTGCGCGTTCACACGTTTTCGGTGTCGAGGTCTCCTGCTTGCACCTGACGTGAATAGGCGCCGTGGAGCTGCATCAGTTCGTCGTGGGTCCCCTGTTCGACGATCCGTCCGTCATCGATCACCACTATGCGATCGGCATCGCGAATCGTCGACAAGCGGTGGGCGATGACAAGCGCCGTGCGACCCTTCATGGCATCGTCGAGAGCTTCCTGGACGAGGACTTCGTTCTCATTGTCGAGATGACTGGTTGCTTCGTCGAGAATCATCACTGCGGGATTCTTGAGAAGAAGTCGAGCAATCGCAAGCCGCTGCTTCTCACCGCCGGACAGCCGATACCCGCGCTCGCCGACGATCGTCGCATATCCATCAGGAAGCGCTGCGATCGCATCATGGATGCGGGCGGCGCGACACACCGCAACGATTTCATCGATCGTGGCATCGGGTTTTGCGTATCGCAGATTGGATTCCATGCTCTCGTGGAACAGGTGGGGATCCTGGGAGACCACCCCGATGGCCCTGCGCAGAGAGATACCCGTGAGATGGCGAACATCCTGGCCGTCGATGCGAATGGCGCCGCCGGTGACGTCGTACAACCTCGGAACGAGTGAGGCCAACGTGCTCTTTCCCGAACCCGATGCACCCACGATGGCAACGGTCTCGCCAGCTTCGACAACGAGTGAGATGTCCTTCAACACGTCGACATCGGGATCGGACAGCGCAGCACCCGGGGTTTCGAGCGAACGAACCGACACAGCCGACGCCGGCGGGTATCGGAACGTCACGTGATCGAATTCGATGCGGCCCTTCGGCGACACGAGATCGACGGCACCTGGTGAGTCGACGATTGCAACAGGAACATCGAGGACTTCGAACACCCGCTCGAAACTGACGAAGGACGTGAGGAGATCGACACGGGCATTCGTGAGACCTGTGAGCGGCTGGTACACGCGAGCCACGAGAGTCGCCATGGCAACGAGAGTTCCCGATGTGATGGTCGCAGAGACGACGAGCTGTGCACCGATTCCGTAGACAGCGACGGCACCGAGCGCACCGACGAGACCGAGGGCGACGAAGAACACCCTGCCATACAAGGCCGACCGGATACCGGTGTCGCGCACTCTTGCGGCTCGTGACGAGAACGCGCCGACTTCACTCTCGTGTCGGCCGAACAGCTTCACGAGGAGTGCTCCCGAAACGTTGAACCTCTCGCTCATCTGTGTGTTCATTTCGGCATTGAGCGACATCTGCTCGCGCGAGATCTCCTGGAGTTTGCGACCGACTCTCTTGGCCGGAACGATGAACACCGGCAACACGACGAGCGACAGCAGAGTCAGTCGCCATTCGAGGGCGAGCATTGCCGCCAACGTCGTGATGAGTACGACGACGTTGCTGACGACACTCCCGAGTGTCGACGTCACTGCAGTCTGAGCACCGATCACGTCATTGTTCAGACGGCTGATCAAGGCTCCGGTCTGCGTGCGTGTGAAGAACGCAACCGGCATCTGCTGAACCTTGTCGAAGAGTGCGACCCGCAAGTCGTAGATCAAACCCTCGCCGATGCGCGCCGAGAACCACCTCTGGGTGATCGCCAACAGAGCGTCGATGAAAGCGGCCCCGACAGCAATTGCTGCCAGTCCCCAGATCAGACCCCGATCACCGCGTGGGATGGCGTCGTCGATGATCGCGCGAAAGATGAAGGGAGGAACGAGTGCCAATGCGGCAGCAACGAGGATCGCCGTGAGGAATCCGGCAATACTCGGTCGGTACGGATGTGCGAACGTCCACGCTCGGCGCACTGCTGATCGCTGCAACTTGCGACCGCTCACAGCCTTCGAATCCCCAGGCAACATCATGTGGGGATGCATTTGCATGATGCCGAGACTAGCGATGACCCGCCTACGCTGTTCGGCGTGACCCAGATCTGGCGACGTCTCCCGTCGATCGCGCTCGTATTCGCCATCTCCGCGTGCAGTGCTGCGCAAGGTGACGACGCTGCAGAATCGACGACCACCACATCTCTTGCTGAAACGACGACAACTGTTGCCGAGCCAAGCGATCCATTCTCCACGGACAAGTTCTTGCCGCCGAAGATCTTCTGGGACGAATGCGGTGAGAACCGCGACTGCGGATTCATCGATGTTCCCATCGACTACTCGGACCGCGATTCTGCGACCACCTCGCTGTACATCGTGCGACACCGAGCTCTCCAACCCGAGTCGCGCATCGGAGTCCTACTCGTCAATCCGGGAGGTCCTGGCTTCGGCGGTTCGTATCTTGCAGAGCGAGCGCGCAATGTTTACGACGAAGACATCGTCAACTCCTTCGACATCGTCGGCTGGGATCCGCGTGGAACCGGGCGATCGATTCCGGCGATCGATTGCATCGACGACTACGACGAGTTCTACACCGGTGAAGACATCACGCCCGATGACGAGGCCGAGCGTCAAGCCATTCTCGACTCGCAAGAAGACTTCACGCAGCGTTGTTTCGATCGCAGCGGCACGATCTTGCCTCACTCCGGCACGAACAATTCAGCCCGCGACATGGAGATGATCCGCAGAGCTCTCGGCGAGGAACAGGTTTCGTACTTCGGCTTCTCCTACGGATCAGAGCTCGGGGCCGTTTGGGCAACGTTGTATCCGAACACCGTTCGGGCTGCAGTCTTCGATGGAGCGGCAGATCCGATCGTCGACAACGAAGAGCAGATCGCAAAACAACATGTCGGCTTCGAATCGGCGATCACTGTGTTCCTCGAGCAGTGCGCCTCCGACTCGTCGTGCAAGTTCCACAACGGTGGAAACTCCGAATCGGCGTTCGACGAACTGATGCTCGGTCTCGACGAGACACCGATCCCGACTGTCGAAGGCCGGCCGAACCTCACCCGGGGAATGGCATTGACCGCTGTTGCACAGGCGATGTACAGCGACGAGTTGTGGGATGCTCTCGCCGGTGCCCTGACTCAGGCCCAAAATGGTGACGGCGCACCAATGCTCGAGATCTTCGACTCGTATTTCCGACGTCAACCGGACGGCACGTACTCGAACGAAATCGAGGCCTTTCTCAACATCACGTGTGCCGACAATGCCGAACGCATGACACCGGAAGAGGCCGATGCGAAAGCGAAGGTGCGCGAAGGGATCGCTCCCCGCTTCTCTCCCGGCACGAGCGGTGACTACAGCTGTACGTTCTGGCCCGCCGCAATCGATCCTCGCATCGAGATTGCAGCGACGACGACGGTGAACCCGATCCTCGTCGTCGGAACGACCGGCGATGCGGCCACTCCGATCGTCGGCGCCCGTGCAATGGTCGAGGCTCTCGGGAACGCGCAGTTGCTGGTCGTCACCGCAGATCAGCACACGGGCTACGGGGCGAACTGGTGCGCTGTGAAGACGATCAGCGACTACCTGGTGAAACTGAAAGTCCCAGAGCCCGACAAGCAGTGCTGAGACATGGAGGTCTCATTCCTGCCCCGTTGACACGAGCAGAGCGAACGCGAACCATTCCTACGGGCAGGCGCGATCGACGACGACTGGCGGAAGAGGTGGGATTTGAACCCACGGAGGCTTGCACCTCGCACGCTTTCGAGGCGTGTCCCTTAGGCCGCTCGGGCACCCTTCCGTCGACCGAGGTTATCGGCGCTCGGCGAAGAACTGCTCCAGGAGTCGAGTGGACTCGGCTGCCAGAATGCCGTGGACGACTGGCGGATTGTGATTGAGCCGGGGGTCTGCGCAGACGTTGTACAGGCTGGCAGTGGCTCCGCCCTTCAAGTCTGCAGCGCCATAGACGATCGATCCGATGCGGGCGTTCAGAGCGGCTCCGGCACACATGACGCACGGCTCCAAGGTGACGACAAGAGTGCAATCGTCGAGGCGCCACCGTCCGAGAACCGCCGCTGCATCGCGTAGGGCGAGGACTTCGGCATGTGCCGTCGGATCCGAGCGCAGTTCGCGTTCGTTGTGACGAGCTGCAATGACTCGGCTCTCGTGCACGACCACAGCTCCGACGGGAACGTCCCCGTGGTCGAGACACGCGCGAGCTTCGCCCAGAGCAGCATTCATGGCATCGATCGTGCTCTGCGGAACGTCACTCCTGAACGAACTCATGGCGGGCAATGTACCGAAAACACTTGGGATCGACTTCCTCAAGCCATGATCATTCGGACCGACAGCGCAAGGGATTCTCTGAGCGCGCAAGAATTGCGGCCACCCATGTGCTCGCCGCAGGCTACGACTCACACACCGGTCAGAACAGTGGGTAATTTGTCGCCCATGGATCAACCAACGTTCCGTCTGCGTCTCGGTCATGCCACGGTGCCTGCGCGTGACCTCGAGGCTCAGGTCGCCTTCTATTCCAACGTCCTCGGGTTCCACGTCACGAACCGCGGTGAGCCGATGCCGGGAATGGGAGAGATGGTCTTCATCTCCCAGACTCCGCAAGAGCACCACCAAATCGTGCTCGTGCACACACCTGACCCGGCGCCCCGAGGGTTCATGTTCGCCGACCACCTTGCATTCCACGTGGAAAGTCTCGATGAACTGCGGGAATTGGCTGACCGACTCGCGGCAGCAGGCAACACGAGCGGAGTGCCCGTGTCCCATGGGAACGCATGGTCGATCTATTTCACCGACCCAGAAGGCAATGGGCTCGAGTGTTTCGTCGACACTCCCTACCATGTTGCTCAGCCCTACGGTGACGGACTCGACCTCACGAAGTCTGACAGAGACATCGAGTCGGAAACGCGTGAAAAGCTCAGCTCCAAACCCGAGTTCCAACCGTTCGAGGAATGGCGTGCGTCGATGGCGGCTCGTCTTGCCGGACGGCACTGAGCCGCATGGACCTCGGCTTGGTCGGCCGCAGCGCCATCGTTTGCGCATCGAGCAGGGGTTTGGGTTTCTCGTGTGCACGCTCACTTGCGCGTGAAGGTGTCGATGTCGTCATCAACAGTCGTGATGCGGCGGCGCACGAAGCAGCTCGCAAACGGATCGCTGAGTCATACGGCGTGACCGTGATTGCCGTTGTTGGTGACATCACGGAATCCTCCACCCACGAGGCACTCATCTCTGCATGTCCGGAACCGGACATCCTCGTGAACAACAACGGGGGTCCCACACCCGGACGTTTCTCAGATTGGGATCGTGACGCATGGATTGCCGCACTCGATGCCAACATGCTTGCGCCGCTGGCAATGGTTCGATTGGTGCTACCGGGAATGGTGCAGCGGGGTTTCGGTCGCATCGTGAACATCACCTCTGCAATGGTGAAGACCCCCATGTCGCCGATGGGCCTGTCCACCGGTGCCCGTACCGGACTGACATCCGTGGTGAAGTCACTCTCGAAAGACGTCGCCCATGCAAACGTCACCATCAACAACATTCTCCCTGAGCGCATCGACACCGAACGCCAGCAACAGATGGCCGAACTCCATGCAATGTCCGCAAACATCACCGTGGAAGAGGCGTATACCCGCATGGCGCAAAGCATTGCAGCAGGGCGCCTCGGTCGACCAGAAGAGGTCGGTGACGCATGTGCATTTCTGTGCAGTGCACAGGCCGGCTACATCAGCGGTCAGAACCTCCAACTCGACGGTGGTTCGTTCGCAGGACTGATGTGACATGTCCAGTTCTCATGACGATCCGATCGTGGTTGTCGGTGCCGGCCCCGTCGGTCTCACTGCCGCCCGGTTGATCACAAACGCCGGCCGACGCTGTGTGGTGATCGAGCGTCGTTCGGGACCTCAGCGCAACCCTGCCGCGCACGTGGTGAA
>JBJTGN010000185.1:0-2546 GCA_046093905.1 Actinomycetota bacterium | reverse complement strand
GGTGGTGGCGGCGGCGGTGGGGTCGGAGCCTGCATCGTGGGGCCGGCCGCGGTGGCCTGCTGTCCGTGGGTCGGGATGTCGCCGGCGACCAGCGCACGGGCGAAGTCGGCGCAGCGCGGGTATCGGTCAGCGCGGTCTTTCGACAGGGCTTTGGCGAGGATTGGATCCAGGGCAGCCAATTCCGGGCGAATCTTAGTCAGCGTTGGCGGCGCAGAGTTGAGGTGGTGGTTCATCGCGGCGACAGGATTAGATGAGGGGAACACCGCGACACCCGTCAACAGGTGATAAGTCGTCGCGGCGAGAGCATACTGGTCTGCTCGGCCATCAATGGCCTCACCCATGAGTTGCTCGGGTGCGGCGTAGGCGAATGTGCCGACGGTGAAGTTCGTGGCCGTCAAATCTGCGGAGTCATCCATGGTTCGAGCAATGCCAAAGTCGGCCAGCATGATTCGCCGGGCACCCTCATTGTCGGGTTGGGACAGAAGGATATTTGCGGGTTTAACGTCGCGGTGAACGAGCCCACGCTCGTGCGCGTAGTCGAGGGCCTCAGCGACAGCGGCGGTGATAGCGAGTGCCTCTTCAACGGGCATGCCAGCCGGGTAGCGGTCCCGCATGAGTTGGGCTGCGTCGGTGCCGTCGACGAACTGGGTGGCGATCCACAGCGTCCCGTCGATATCCCCACGGTCAAAGACTGTGACTATGTGGGGATGGTCGAGCGCGGCGACGGAGTCCGCTTCGCGGATGAACCGAGCCCGAAAGTTCCCGTCGTTAGAGATCTCCGGTTTGAGCAGCTTGAGGGCTTCCGTGCGGGGCAGGCGCGGGTGCTGCACCAGGTATACCTCGCCCATGCCACCAGACCCCAGCATCCGCACGACGGTGTAACCAGCGAAAACCTCGCCTGCCCCCAACGCCATGCCGGGCATCCTATCGGCGTAGCTGGTCTGTTACAGGCCGGGAGTGGCTGGGCGACTCAGGTTTGGTTTATTTGCTGCAACACCCATCCCGCTCACCAGAGCCAGATGATGTCTTGACCGTGGTCATTCCAGGCTTCGAACGGCGGTAAACCCCCCGCGTTCAGGGGTTCCGAAAGCATCACTGCGTCAGCTTGCACCGGCTGGCTTGCTCACAGTCACAGGCTTGCCCCACTCAGAGAGCGTCCAGGTGACGGTGGCGCTGATGTTCGGTTGTATCTGGGTCTTTACCAGAGCGTTTGGAGCATCCCTGCCGATCCAGACGTTAATCGGAATGGGTTCTTGCGCGCGGGCTTTGGGAAATAGCTTGTTGGCTGAATCGGGGCCGAGCATCCCGCTAATGCGGACGACCGGCACCCCATCGACGGTGTCAAGTTCTTGCGATTTCGGGTCGGAGATTCCAGAGAGGGCATTAGTCAGACCGGTATTGAGGTCGAGGTAGGCCGACGGGTCGAAGGTCTCGACGGCTGGGCCCATATCCAGCCAGTTGTTGGGAGTGAGAGCGGCGTAGAGGATCGCCTCCACGACGGTCAACTGTGCGTTGACCGTCTCGTCGCTCATCTTCATGCGCATGTTGGCATACCCCTCAAAGGCGTTGCTCGGCTGGTTGGTCACATCGCCAGTCAAGGTGTTGACCGGCCAGTCCGGGATCGTGCCGATGGTCTCTTGCTCCAGATGCGCGGAATGTTGGGACTGCAGGTTTGCCAAGGATTGTTGAACCAGCGCGGCTGCATTCGGGAGGTCCCCTCGCTTCAGTTGCGACATCGGCATTGTGGGCGAATGGGCTTGTTTCGCCGCGACGAGGCCGACAGCGATGACAGCAGCTACGCCTCCAAGGGCCAGAGCGGTCCGCCTTGTCGTCCGGCTCGGCCGCTTTTGTTGTGGAAGTGTCGGTTGTCCTGGCCCGTGGTAGGCGACCACGGGGTCACGGCCCCGGGGTGGTGCCATCTGGGTGGGTGCAGAAGCGGCGATAGCTTCGTTGGGTATGGGTGCTTGTCGGGTTGGTGCGCCACCGGAGAGGTATCCGACATTTGCGCAGGCCGCTGCTGCGACTGCTTGTGCGAAGTCCCGGCATCGCAGGAACCGGTCCTGTGGGTTCTTCGACAGTGCCCGCGCGAATGCCGGATCCAACGGTGCCAGCTCGGGTCTGATTGTCGACGGAGCCGGTGGTGTTTCAGAAAGGTGCTGGCTGATCACCGCGATCTGGTTGGAGTCAGCGAACACCGGCCGTCCGGTGAGGAGATGGAACATCGTTGCGGCCAAGGCGTATTGATCAGCGCGGCCGTCGATCGCCTTGCCTACTAACTGCTCGGGGGCTGCGTAGGCGAAGGTACCCAGGGTGAAGTTCGTGGCGGTGAGGCCGGCCTGGTCATCGAGCGGACGGGCGATGCCGAAATCTGCCAGATAGCAGAGTCGGTCACCGTATCGATCAGGTTGGGAGAGAAGGATATTGGCGGGTTTGACATCTCGATGCAGGAGGCCGCGGTCATGGGCATAATCCAGCGCACCGGCTACGGCGGTCGCGATCTCGCAGGCATCCCCGACGGGGATGCCGCTGGGATAGTGGTCTCTGGT
>JBJTGN010000184.1:0-8008 GCA_046093905.1 Actinomycetota bacterium | reverse complement strand
GCCCGCTTGGCGCTAAGGTTCGGTGTGGGTTCTCGAACGCCCTGGTGACCGGATTGCATCAGCGACTGTGTGGCCTCCCCCGAACGTGGGCTGAACCGCGCTGCAGTTACTCGACGAGTGAATCGTCGGGGACGGTCGGAGAATCCCCGAGCGACTCATCGATCTGAGCAGCAAGACCTTCCACGAGCGACGCGACCTCGGCAGGCGGATTCGAAGCCAGACACGTGTCGATTTCCGGAGCGGCCGCCTCGGCATCGCCGAGGAATCGGAAGAACGAGATCCCCAAGAAACAGTGAGCATCGGGATAGGTCGTATCGATGATGGTTGCCTGGCGCAGAAGCACCAGCCCCGACTCGAGACGTTCAGCAGCAAGACCCTGGTCTTCGATCTGTGACGCGGACAGTACGGTGAGCCATCCGAAGTACGTCAGTGCCTCGATGTTGTCGGGTTCCTGTTCCAAGACCTGGGCATACAGACCGAGCGCTGTTTCGAGGTCCGCCATTCCCAACGAACGCGCTTCGACGAGAAGACCCGTGATGCTGGTCTCGCCACTTCCTCCGGTCATGACCTGACCCGGACGTCGTTCTCCACTGTTTCGAGCGATGGCAATTCCCGCAACCACAGCGAGAGCAACGACAACAGCCACCCCGATGGCGATTCTCATCCGAGCACCCATCGAACCCTCACGACCCTGCTCGACAGGCCGAGATGATTGCGTGCGCTCGTCCCCGCTGTTCGGCGCTCGCCAACGCCGAAACGCAAGAACCAGACCAATGAGTGCCACACCGCCGACCGCCACAGGTAGGACCCAGACGAGAGCTTCGATACCCGACGACCCTGGAGTCAGTCGAAGACTCTCGGCGTAGCTGTCGTCGATCGCAGCCACGATTTCGTCGTCGGACAGCACTCCCTCGGCAACGAGCCGCGAGATCTCCTGACGAATGGCCTGCGAGGCAGTTCCACGCGACTCCGACACACTCTCGCCATCACAAGTCGGGCAGGCGAGCCGTCGAGCAACTGCCTCGACGCGCTCTTGCGGTGTCGCCGGACTCGAGTCACGTTGGGAACCGATGACCATCAATGCCACGAAGGCAACCGCGATGGTGAACCAACCCGCTGGGGTGGCTCGAACGAGCGATCGCAGGCGAGTCATTCAGGGCCACTCATTGCAGCAATTGCCGAACCGAGGAGTTCAGCTGTCACTTGACCCGTGAACCGTTGAGCAACCACCCCGGTCGGACTGATCAACCATGTCTCTGGAACTTTGGCGATGCCGTAGTCCACGGCGATTCGTGCGTCGTCGTCTCGGATGATCGGCCAGTCTCCGCCGAATTCATCGAAGAACGAGCGCACCGCTTCTTCGCTGTCGTCGTTGACGATGGTGTACAACTCGGCACCTCTCGAGCCCATCGCTCGTTGACCTTCGACGAACTTCACAAGTTCGGGATGTTCGCGTTTGCACGGCACACATGTGGAGTTGAAGAAGTTGAGAACCACCCAGGAGCCCTTACGTCGTGAGAGCACGAACTGTCCGTCGTCGAATGTGGTGCTGGTGATCTCGGGAGCCGGTCGCGACAAGAGAGGAGTCTGGGCTTCTTGGGTGTCACGAGTGAAGGCGATCACGAGGACGCCGATCAGGAACACGGCGCCGATTGCGAGAAGAATGGCAGCCTTTCGAGCCGTGCGCGAGGTTGTGCCCCCCACTTGCTGCTCCGTCACGGCGCACCCGCTCCCACCGTCGACGAGTCCTCGACGGGCGAGGCGGAGACGCGCTTTCGGCGAGTGGGCACCGCCGCGAGAACGGTCCCGACTGCCATCAAACCTCCACCGATCCACAGCCACAAGATGAGTGGCTTGACGAAAACCTTGATTCGAGCTTCCGGGTCATCGGGGCGGACATTGCCTTCGAGGGTGAGATACAGATCGTGACGCAGTCCTGTCTTGACACTCGGTGTTCCGATGTCCATGCCTTGGGCAAGGTACTTGCTGCGCAAAGGTTCGTAGACCTGCTCGCCATCGATTCGGACTGCTGCGACCACGCTCGACTTCACCGAGTCACTCCGCACGGAGAGACCCTCGTAGGTGAATGTGTGACCTGCGAACGTCACGGTCTCACCTTCCTCCATCACGAACTCCTGCGATCTCGTGTAGGAGGCCGAAGCAACCAGGGCGACGGACAACAAAATGACCCCGAGGTGAACCACCATTCCACCATTCGCCCGCCCGATGAGACCGCGCCATCCTTGACGTCGACTGGCAAGCGCCAATTGGCGAATGGCTGAGCCTCCTGCGAATCCTCCCAAGGCGAATGCAAGGAGCGACATCCAACCGTCGGCGCCCCAGACGAGCGCCACCACGAGCGCTGCGACGCCGGACCATGCTGGCCAGAACAGACGAGTTCGGAGAACCTCTTCACTCGCTCGGCGCCAAGGAAGAACCGGAGCGATGGCCATCATGAAGAGCATCGTCAGTCCGATCGGCTTGGTCATGGCATCGAAGAACGGTTCGCCGACGACGAGCCGTCGATTGTCCACTGCTTCGACGATGAGTGGGAAGACAGTTCCCAACAAGACCACGAATGCAAACAAACTGAACAAGAAGTTGTTCGCGAGGAATGCTCCCTCTCGACTCACAGGCGATTCGATCGCCCCAGGCGAACGAAGTTCGTCACCTCGCCAGCCGATCAGTGCAATTGCGGCAACCACGATGATCGCAAAGAAAGCGAGCCAGCACGGTCCCACTTCTCCTTCTGCGAAGGCATGCACGCTGTTGATCACACCTGAGCGGGTGAGGAACGTGCCGAGGATCGTGAGGCTGAACGTTGCAATGACGAGGCTGATGTTCCAAACCCGCAACATCCCCCGACGTTCCTGAACGAGCACGGAATGCAGGTAGGCAGTTCCGGTCAACCAGGGAAGGAAACTCGCGTTCTCGACCGGATCCCAAGCCCACACACCGCTCCAGCCGAGGACTTCGTAACTCCACCAACCCCCCAGGATGATGCCAATGGTGAGAAAGCCCCACGCGTACAGCGTCCATCGTCGAGTTTCGAGGAGCCATCCTTCACCCAGTCGACCAGTGATCAGAGCAGCCACTGCGAATGCAAAAGGAACCGTGAAGCCCACATAGCCGAGATAGAGGATCGGAGGATGGAAGACGACGAGGATGTGATTCTGAAGAAGTGGGTTCGGTCCCGGACCGTCGGTGACACCGCTCGGACCGAGCTCGAACGGATTGGCAGGCCCGAATGCGAGAAGGAAGAAGAACAATCCGACGATGTAGAGAACAACCATCGCCCACGCGAGAAGTTCGTCTCCGACGCGATCACGGAACTTGCGAGCCACGGCGACAATGAACCCTGCAAGGATCAGAACCCACAGAAGGATCGATCCCTCGAGTGCACTCCACAGTGCAGTCACGTTGTAGAGAGCAGGAGTGCTGCGCGATCCGACTTGCTGAACGTAGGCAAGAGAGAAGTCCCGGGTGATGAGTGCCCGCTCCATGACGATGACAGCCGCAATGGCTGCGAACAGCGCCAGATACGAATAGCGCGTCGATGTCTTCAGGGCTCGCTGATCGTTCCTACGGATTCCCGCAATCGTGATCGCCACTCCGAAGAGACACGCAAGGACTCCAAGAAGGACTGCACCGCGACCAACAGCCGCATTCAGACTGACGGCGAGCATTCCGTTCCTTCATCAGACATGACTCGATCCGGATTCTCCGCTTCGTATTCGTTGGAGTGCTTGACCTCGATCCGATCTCCGAGAAAGAGTCCATCGGACAGAACACCGTGCACCACGACAGGGATGCACTCCTTGAAGATTCCGCCAGGGTCTCCTTCGTATCGCACAGGAAGGGTCTTCGAACCGAAACTCACGGTGAACGCCGTTGCGGTTCCGTCGTCTCGTACGGACCCTTCGTCGACGACCCCCTGAATACGCAGGCGCCTTCCGGCTTCGCAGCCTTCCTTGACGTCGATGTCGTCGACGTTGCAGTAGTAGTCGATGGCCGAGGTGAGGAACTGCGTCACGACTACTCCACCGCCAACGACCACAGCGAACAGAACGACGATCGCAAACCAGGGCCGACGACGCCGACCGCGAACAACGGGTCGCTCTCGTGGTGAGAGATCGAGTGCGTCATGAGAGGTACCGATCGAGTCGTCGTGTTCGAATGGCTTCTGTGTCACGGCGTCGTCGCTCATTCCGTCACGTCCAGGGTCTTTCCGAAGGTGGGATCTGTCGCCCGGCCCGCCGTGCACGTCGAATCATCATCACTGCGTAGAGCGCGACCGCGCCGAGCGTCACCGCATAGCTCGCCAGAATGAAGCCGATGTCGTCCATGACCGATCACACATCCATTTCAGGTGGTACTCGTCGTTCCGACGACTTCCCTGCGACGCTCCTCGATCGCACGATCGAGGCCGGTGTCATCGAGAAGATCGTCCAGGGTGAGAACTCTCTGACGGTGCAATACGAGCCAGAAGTACATCATGGTGAACACGATGACGCCGAAGAAGAGGCTGAACAGCATCAGCCCGTCCATTTCGACATCGGAGTTTCGCGTCAGAACACTCGCCTCTTGATGAAGCGAGTTCCACAATTCGACTGAGAAGTGCACGAGCGGTATCTCGAGAACAGCCAAGAGAGCAAGAACAGCACTGCGGCGGGCACGCTGATGGTGGGTTCCCCCGAGTCCGCGTACTGCCAAGTATCCGATGTAAGTGACGAACAAGAACGCAGTCGTCGTCAGCCGGGCGTCCCATGTCCAGAAGGTTCCCCAGGTGAGGCGACCCCAGAGGCTTCCGGTGACGAGAGATATCGCCATGAACACGACACCGACTTCTGCTGACGCGCCTGCGATGCGATCCCACGTCAGTGATCTGGTTCGCTTCCACAGATAGGCCGCCGAGGACACTGCAGTGACGACGAAGGCCAGGTAGGCAAGCCAAGCCCCAGGCACATGCGCATACATGATGCGCACGGACTCACCTTGGTTGACATCTGCCGGGGACAATACGAGACCCAACAGGAGCAGGAACACGATTCCGACGAGAGTCGCCCAACCGAGCCAGAACGTGAAGCGGGTTCCTGTGACGCGTGAGAACGACTGGGTCGTCACTGGTGACGTCGTCATCGCCTGCTCCCTCTCGTTTCATTCATCGATCAGCGGACCGAATGCAATCGCACCGGCCACGGTGAACAGGACTGCGAAAACTGCGAGCAAGCCGCACCACGGCCAACCCTCACTCGTCGCAATTCCGTTCGTACCGAAAGCGGCCTCCGTCGAGCGGGTTGCCCCAATCAGTACTGGCGCCACTACTGGCAGCAAGAGCAGCGGGAGCAATGTCTCACGACCCTTGGTACCGGCAGCGAGGCCTCCGTACAGGGTACCGACGGCAGCCAAACCACAGGTAGCGGTGATGGCAGTGGTGACCAACAGCACGCTCGAATTCCACGAGAGCTCGGCCCGGTACAGCACGACTGCTGCGCCGACGAGCAGGACGACCAGCACCATCAGCTGCACCAGCAGGGCGATCAGCTTCCCGATGAAGATTCCCGACAGCGATACGCCACTCGATCTGAGTTGATCCAGGGCGCCGTCGCTGGTCTCGACGGCATACGACCGTGAGACCATGAACAACATGCTGAAGACGGTCGCCAGCCAGACGAGACCTGGAGCCACCCGTTGGAGAACTGCGTCACTGTCGAGAGCGAACGCGAACATCACCAACACGATCAACGAAAAGGGAAGAACTTGATTGGTCAAGACTCGGCTTCGCAATTCGATCTGCAAGTCCTTGCGCGCGGTCAAGAGAGCAATTCTCAGCGGGGAACCATCCCGGTCTCCTCGATCCCGGGATGTCACGGCTTCATCTCCTGCACACGTCCGGCGACGACTTCGACCTGTCGCGTCGCGAGGGCACCTGCTCGATCGAGTTCGTGACTCGCAACCATCACCGTGGCACCGGCAGCCGCAGCTGCCCGAAGTACGCCATCGAGTTCGTCTCGACTGCGCGCATCGAGTCCTGCATGCGGTTCGTCGAGAAGCCACAACTCTGCTCGTCTCGCAACGAGACATGCAAGTGCCACTCGACGCTTCTGTCCAGCGGACAACGACGCGACCTTCAGTTCGGCGAGTCGACCATCGAGACCCAAACCGATGATTGCTCGGTCGATGTCGGTTTCGCTGGCTCCCGTCAAGCGACCCCAGTACCGAATGTTCTCAGTGACCGTGAGATCTGCGTACAGTCCGTTGTGGTGCGCCAAATAGCCGACACGACTCTTGACCACATCACGTTCCGAGACGAGATCACACCCGAGGATCGAACCCGTACCGCGCTCGATCGGCAGGAGTCCTGCGCACACCTTGAGCAAACTCGTCTTCCCCGCACCATTCGGTCCGCGCAGAAGAACGATTTCACCTCTTTCGACGCTCAATGAGGCTCCGGCAAGAGCTGGGAAAGATCCCAGAACTGCCACCACATCCTCGAGATGAACGACGGAGTCCGAACGTTGCGACCCAGACCTTCTGGATTCGTGATCGTTGTCGACGCTCGGAGACATGTCCAGGTGACGCTATCCGTGCCCGGATTACTCAGCCGACACTCGCAGGTAACGTTGCGAACCATGGGGAACCACGGCGACGACGATCCCCGACGCGCACCGGACCCGTTCGGTGCGCGTATTCCCCGCCGCTCAGCAGGCGTCGAGCAGAGAGACATCGGCGCCTCCGAACAACGACCGCCGAGTCGGCATTCGACCCGAGCAGCGAGACCATCTCGAACGAAGTCGGCTTCCTCGAAATCGAACTACTGGGATCGCCCGAAGCCGGTACGCGACTGGCATTGGTTCCTCGGACGCCTCGGATCGACGCTGATCGTGACGGGGCTTCTCGTCTTCTTGTTCGTCGGCTATCAGTTGTGGGGCACGGGAATCGAGGCTGCGCAATCACAAGAGCGACTCGAGAACTCCTTCATCGACCTCACGAGCGCGGTACCCGATGTGAGTGGGCAAGCCAACGAATCCGAGCAGCCACCCGCGCCCATCGAATTGGGCAATGGCGATCCGATGGCACTCATCGAGATTCCCGCCATCGGCGTGACCAAATATGTCGTAGCCGGTGTCGAGACATCCGACTTGAAGAAGGGACCGGGCCACTACCCCAACACTCCGTTTCCCGGTGAACTCGGCAACGCTGCCATTGCCGGCCACCGCACGACCTACGGAGAGCCCTTTCGACAACTCGATGAACTCGTCGTCGGCGACAGCATCGTCCTCACCGATCTCGTCGGCCGGAGATTCACGTACCTCGTCACAGGCCAGCAAATCGTCACACCTCAGGACTCCTGGGTCGTGGACACAGTGGATCCGACGATTGCCACGCTGACTCTCACCACGTGCCATCCCGAGTTCTCCGCGAAGCAGAGGCTCATCGTGTTCGCGGAACTCGATCCCTTGCAGAGCGATGGCGTCGCTTATCCCGCGGCCGCGTATCGAGGAACTTCGAATTCGGCGAGTGGTGCACCAGCGTCGTCGACGATGCCTGATGCCAACACGGTCGTCACCGAACCGGACGCCGTGACGAGTCGGCCAGAAACATCGCCCGTTGAAGACGGCCAGGATGTCTTCGACAAAGGCCGAGATGTCTTCGACAAAGGCCAAGATGTCTTCGACAAGGGATGGTTCAGCGATCCGAGCGCTGTTCCCCATGTGATCGCATGGGCCATCCTCGATGTTCTCGTCGTCCTGGGTGCCTGGCAGATTGCAAAGCGACTTCGCAACAGGGCAATCGGTCTCACAATCGGCTTCATCCCGTTCTTCGTCGTTCTGTACTTCGTCTTTCAGAACGTCAATCGACTTCTGCCGCCCAACCTCTGACACGAGATCCGACTCATCGCAGTGGACTACACGCTCCGCAGCAAGTCCGAGCAGAAGGCCACCGTTCCGGACACGAGGGCATGCGGTGCCTCCCAAGGGACGAAATGTCCGCAGTCACGTAACAG